>JBKPOL010000486.1:0-2790 GCA_046733075.1 Pseudomonadota bacterium
GTGATACCGCGGATTTGGGCAAGACGGTCCCGCACGAGCGGATGTAGCTGCATCGCGCATTCGACCGCGGTTTGCGCGTGAAATTCGGCGGGAAAGCTGATCTTGAACAGCACATGTTCCATGACGTAGCTGCCGTAAGGCCGCTCGAACCGAAATGGCTGGCCCTTGAACAGCACGTCGTAGAAGCCCCATGTCTTCGCGCTGAGCACCGAGGGATACCCCATCTCGCCCGTCTTCGCGATCAGCGCGAGGCGCACGGCGCGGGACGTCGCATCGCCGGCGGCCCAGCTCTTGCGCGAGCCCGTATTGGGCGCGTGCCGGTACGTGCGGAGACTCTGCCCGTCGACCCACGCAAGCGACACGGCGTTGATCACCTCGTCGCGCGTCAATCCAAGCATGTTCGCAACGACCGCGGTCGACGCGACCTTGACGAGCACGACGTGATCGAGGCCCACGCGGTTGAAGCTGTTCTGCAGCGCGATGACGCCCTGGATCTCGTGCGCCTTGATCATCGCCGTCAGCACGTCGCGAACGGTGAGAGGCGGGCGACCGGCGGCGATCGCGTTCCGCGACAGCCAGTCGGCAGTCATGAGGATTGCGCCGAGGTTGTCCGACGGGTGACCCCACTCGGCCGCAAGCCAGGTGTCGTTGAAATCGAGCCATCGGATCATCGCGCCCAGGTTGAACGCCGCTTGCACGGGGTCGAGTTGATAGGGCGTGCCGGGCACCTTCGCGCCGTGTGGCACATGCGTGCCGGGGACGATCGGACCGAGAAGCTTCGTGCAGGCAGGGTAGGACAGCGCTTCGAAACCGCAGCCGAGGGTGTCGAGCAGGCAGTAGTGCGCGGTGCGATACGCCTCGTCGCTGTCGATCCGGAAGTTCGCGACGTAGTCCGCGATGTCGACCAGCACCTGGTCGGGCTGGGGACGGACGTTCGAAATGGGCGCGGACATCAGAGGCGCTCGTCGAGGGGCACGAACTTGCGGTCCTCGGGGCCGATGTAGTTCGCGGACGGCCGGATGATCTTGCCGTCTTCGCGCTGCTCGATGACGTGCGCAGCCCAGCCCGACGTTCGGGAAATGACGAAGAGCGGCGTGAACATCGCGGTCGGCACGCCCATCGCGTGATAGCTGACCGCCGAGAACCAGTCGAGATTCGGAAACATCTTCTTCGCGTCCGCCATGACGCGCTCGAGCCGCTCGGCGATGTCGAACATCGTCATGTCGCCTGCTTCCATGGAGAGATTCCGCGCGACCTCCTTGATCACCTTGTTGCGCGGGTCCGAAAGCGTGTAGACCGGGTGACCGAAGCCGATGATGACTTCGCGCGCTGCGACGCGTCGCCGAATGTCGGCCTCGGCCTCGTCCGGGGTCGCATAACGCTTCTGCACTTCGAACGAGAATTCGTTGGCGCCCCCGTGCTTCGGCCCGCGCAGCGCGCCGATTGCCCCCGTGATGGCCGAGTACATGTCCGCGCCGGTTCCAGCGATGACCCGCGCGGTGAACGTCGAGGCGTTGAACTCGTGCTCCGCGTAAAGGTTGAGCGAGGTGTGCATAGCGCGTACCCAAGACGCGGAAGGCCGGCGTCGATGCAACAGGTGCAGGAAGTGCGCGCCGATCGAGTCGTCGTCGGTCTCGACGTCGATCCGAACGCCGTCTCGGCTGTAGTGGTACCAGTAGAGGAGCATCGAGCCAAGCGATGCCATCAGCCGGTCCGCGACGTCTTGTGCGCCGGCGACGTCGTGCGCTTCGCCTTCCGGCAGAACGCTGCCGAGCATCGACGCGGCCGTGCGCATGACGTCCATCGGATGCGCCGACGGAGGAATCTGCTCGAGTGCGATCCGCACGGGAGCGGGGACGCCCCGCATCGCCGCGAGCTTGCGGTGGTACGCGGCGAGTTCCGCGCGCGTCGGCAACGTGCCGTGCACGAGCAGATGGGCGATCTCCTCGAATTCGCAGACGGCCGCCATGTCGAGGATGTCGTAGCCGCGGTAATGCAGGTCGTTGCCGGTGCGGCCGACCGTGCAAAGTGCGGTGTTGCCCGCGGTCACGCCCGACAATGCAACCGATTTCTTCGGCTTCACGGCCGTGGCGGTGGGATCCGGGCTCGTCGTCGCGTTCATCGTCAGGTTCTCTTGCTCGCAAAAAGCTGGTCGAGCTTCTGTTCGTAGGCGTGATAACCGAGATAGTCGTAAAGGTCGTTGCGCGTCTGCATCGTCGCGACGACGTTCTTCTGCGTGCCCTCGCGCCGCAGCGTCTGGTATACGTTGAGCGCCGCCTGGTTCATCGCGCGGAACGCGGACAGCGGGTAGAGGGCGATCGCCACGCCGGCGCGCGCAACCTCGTCGACGGTGAAAAGCGGCGTCTGGCCGAATTCGGTGAGGTTCGCGAGGATCGGCACACGGACGGCATCGGCGAACGTCCGATACATGGAAAGCTCGGTGATGGCTTCGGGAAAGATCATGTCGGCGCCGGCTTCGACACACGCGCGCGCGCGCTCGACCGCTGCGTCGAGTCCCTCGACCGCGAGCGCGTCGGTGCGCGCCATGATGACGAATTCCGGATCGGCGCGCGCGTCCGCGGCCGCCTTGATCCGGTCCACCATCTCCTGCTGGGACACGAGCTCCTTGCCCGGGCGATGTCCACAGCGCTTGGCGCCCACCTGGTCCTCGATGTGCATCGCCGCCGCGCCGAACTTGATCAGCGACTTGACGGTGCGCGCAATGTTGAAGGCCGAAGCCCCGAAGCCGGTATCCACATCGACGAGGAGCGGCAAGTCGCATGCGTCCGT
>JBKPOL010000487.1:0-11295 GCA_046733075.1 Pseudomonadota bacterium
CTCGTGATCTTCATCAACCAGATCCGGATGAAGATCGGCGTGATGTTCGGCAATCCGGAAACGACGACGGGCGGCAACGCGCTCAAGTTCTATGCGTCGGTGCGCCTCGACATCCGCAGGATCGGCGCGATCAAGCGCGGCGACGAAGTGATCGGCAGCGAGACGCGCGTGAAGGTCGTGAAGAACAAGGTTTCGCCGCCGTTTCGCGAAGCGCTGTTCGACATCCTCTACGGCGAAGGCATCAGCCGGGAAGGCGAGATCATCGAGCTCGGCGTGAACCATCGGATCATCGAAAAGTCGGGTGCGTGGTACGCGTACGCCGGAGACAAGATCGGGCAGGGCAAGGACAACGCGCGCGAATTCCTGCGCGAGCACGCCGATACGGCGGCGGAAATCGAGGCGAAGATCCGCGAAACGGTCGGCGTCCCGGCGCCGACGCGCATCAAGGGCGACGGCAACGGGGCCGACGCCTGACGGCGAAACCCGGTCGCTGTTGCACCGCGTCGACCGATGCACTCTCGACTGGCACAATGCCAGGTGAGGGTGAGCGCCTGAGCCAGGCATGGCTTGCAGCTTCGTCCCCTTTCTGAACTGCGACCGCTCGATCGTGCGCCCCGCCCGCAGTAAGACGCTCGCTTCGGCCCGCGCACTCGCCTTGCGGATGCTCGCGCGTCGCGACTACAGCCGTCTCGAGCTAGCAACGCGCCTGGGCGCGCGCGGTGTATCCGCGACGGAGATCGCAACGATGCTCGATGATTTCGAGCGCCTCGGTTACCTGTCCGATCAGCGATACGCCAACGCGCTCGTCGCGCAGCGCGTCGGGCACGTCGGCAAGCGCAAGATCGAACGTGATCTGCATGAGAAGGGCATCGCGGGCGATGCGGCCAGGGAGGCCTTGTCGGGGCTCGCGGCTCGCGACGAGCTCGCCGATGCCCTCGCGCTGTGGGAGCGCCGCTTCGGACACGCGCCGGTCGACGAGCGCGAGAAGGCGCGGCAGGTCCGCTATCTCGTATCACGCGGATTCAGCGCGTCCATTGCGTTTCGCGTGTTGCGCACCGCAGGGGCTCGCATCGACGACGACTCGGCCTGATCCTGAAGCTGCGCGTTTGAATGACACCGCCGGAACGTTCGGCGCGCCGCGATAGAATACTAGGTTGACATCGATCGAGTCGCACGTCGCTCGCTTTTGCTGGTCGCACCATGAAGGTCGCAGATATCCGCCGCCAGTTCATCGACTATTTCGTCGCGAACGGGCACACGCACGTTCCAAGCTCGTCGCTCGTCCCCGCGAACGATCCGACGCTCCTCTTCACGAACTCGGGGATGGTGCAGTTCAAGGACGTCTTCACCGGTGCGGAGAAGCGTCCCTACACGCGCGCGACGACGTCGCAGCGCTCGGTCCGCGCTGGGGGCAAGCACAACGACCTCGAGAACGTCGGCTACACGGCGCGCCACCACACGTTCTTCGAGATGCTCGGCAACTTCAGCTTCGGCGACTATTTCAAGCGCGACGCGATCCGCTATGCGTGGGAGCTTTTGACGAAGTACTACAAGCTGCCCGCGGACCGCCTCTGGGCGACCGTCTACGTCGACGACGACGAGGCGTACGATATCTGGACGCGCGACATCGGCATCCCGAACGAGCGCTGCATCCGCATCGGCGACAACAAGGGCGCCAAGTACGCGAGCGACAACTTCTGGCAGATGGCCGATACGGGCCCATGCGGACCCTGCTCGGAGATCTTCTACGACCACGGACCCGACGTGTTCGGCGGTCCGCCCGGCTCGCCCGATGCCGAGGGCGATCGCTACATCGAGATCTGGAACCTCGTGTTCATGCAGTTCGATCGGCAGAAGAGCGGCGACGGATTCACGATGACGCCGCTGCCCAAGCCGTGCGTGGACACGGGCATGGGGCTCGAACGGCTCGCTGCCGTGCTGCAGCGGGTGCACTCGAATTACGAGATTGATCTTTTCGTCGCGCTCATCGCCGCGGCTGCGCGCGAGACCGGCACCACCGACCTCGACAACCCTTCGCTCAAGGTTATCGCCGATCACATCCGCGCGTGCGCGTTCCTGATTGTCGATGGCGTGCTGCCCGGCAGCGAAGGGCGTGGCTATGTCCTGCGGCGCATCGTCAGGCGCGCCATTCGCCACGGGTACCAGCTCGGGCGCAAGCAGCCGTTCTTCTATCGGCTGGTGGAGGACCTCGATCGCCAGATGGGCGAGGCGTATCCGGAGCTCACGCGTGAAAAGGCGCGCGTCGCGCAGGCACTGAAGGCGGAAGAGGAGCGCTTCGGCGAAACGCTCGAGCACGGGATGAAGATGCTCGAGCAGGCGCTGCGCAGTGGTCAGCGGGTTCTGCACGGAGAAACGGCATTCACGCTTTACGACACGTTCGGCTTTCCGCTCGACCTGACGGCCGATATCGCACGCGAGCGCGGCGTGTCGGTCGACGAAGCCGGGTTCGAGCGCGCGATGGACGCCCAGCGCGAGCGCGCGCGGGCGGCGTCCCAGTTCAAGAGCGGGGACACGCTGGCGTTCAGCGGACCGAAGACGGTCTTTCGCGGCTACGAATCGCTGTCCGAGGAAGCGCGTGTCATTGCTTTGTACAAGGATGGCGCACGCGTGGACACGTTGACGACCGGTGATCGCGGGACGGTCGTGCTCGATCGAACGCCGTTCTACGCCGAGTCCGGCGGCCAGGTCGGCGATCGCGGCGAGCTGTCCAAGGGCGGCGCCTGCCTCACACTCTTCATGGTCGAAGATACGCAGAAGATCCAGCCCGACGTAGTGGGACACGTCGGGGAAGTGAAGACGGGCGAAATGCGCGAGGGAATGACGGTCGCGGCCACCGTCGACCACGACGCGCGTGCACGCACGATGCGCAATCACTCGGCGACGCACTTGATGCACAAGGCGTTGCGTGAAGTGCTTGGCGAGCACGTGCAACAGAAAGGCTCGCTCGTCGACCCCGACAAGACGCGCTTCGACTTCGCGCATGAGGGACCGCTGACCGACGAGCAGATCCGGCGTGTGGAGTCGATCGTCAACGCCGAGATTCTCGAGAACGAAGGCGTCCACGCGCGCACGATGCCGATTGCGGAAGCCCAGCAGTCCGGCGCGATGATGCTCTTCGGCGAGAAATACGGAGACGAGGTGCGGGTGCTCGACATCGGCACGTCGCGCGAGCTCTGCGGCGGAACACACGTTTCGCGCACCGGGGACATCGGGCTTTTCAAGATCGTTTCCGAGAGCGGCGTCGCAGCGGGCGTTCGCCGGATCGAAGCGGTCACCGGCAAGGGCGCGCTCGAATACGTGCAGGCGCAGGAAGCGAAGCTCGCAGGCGCCGCGCATTTGCTAAGGGCGCCGATCGCCGAGATCGAGGCGCGCATTGCTCAGCTCCAGGAAAGCGCCCGCGCGGCCGAGCGCGAGCTCGCGCGTCTCAAGGCGAAGGCCGCGTCCAGCGCCGGCGACGATCTCGCGGGGAATGCGATCGACGTGAAAGGCGCCAAGGTCGTGGCGGCCGCGCTCGACGGCAGCGACGTCAAGACGCTGCGCGAGACGATGGACAAGCTCAAGGACAAGCTCAAGAGTGCCGCGATCGTGCTGGCGAGCGTGAACGACGGCAAGGTCACGCTCATTGCCGGCGTCACGAGCGATCTCACGGGGAAGGTCAAGGCGGGCGATCTCGTCAATCATGTGGCGCAGCAGGTCGGCGGCAAGGGCGGCGGACGTCCGGATATGGCCCAGGCGGGCGGAACGAACGCGGCCGCGCTGCCTGGCGCATTGAAATCGGTCGAGCGCTGGGTGGGTGAGCGCTTGTGAGCATTGCGCTCCAACTCGTTGGCCGCGTTCCATGGGCGGCGACACAAGTTCCGTGAGCGGCGAGGGGCCGCGCGGCGTCGCGAACTCCGCCTCCTCCGCAGGCGGCGCAACAGCCGCGGAGCCACACCGCTTCCACTTCGCAAGCGACAACAACGCGGGCATATGTTCCGAGGCTTGGCGTGCGCTCGCGCGCGCGAACGCCGGACACGCGCCGGCCTATGGCGCGGATGAATGGACCGCGGCCGCATCCGCCGCGATCGCGCGCCTGTTCGAAACGGAATGCGACGTCTTCTTCGTGTTCAACGGCACCGCGGCGAATTCGCTCGCGCTTGCCGCGATCTGCCGCAATACCGACGCGATCGTCTGCCACGCCAACGCGCACATCAACGTCGACGAATGCGGTGGGCCCGAGTTCATGAGCGGCGGCGCGAAGCTTTTGACAATCGAGAGCCCCGACGCGAAGGTCACACCGGAAAGCGTGGTTGCCATCGCCGTCACGCCGCATGACGAGCACTCGTCGCGTCCCCGCGCACTCGCGCTCACGCAGGCGACGGAATTCGGCACCGTGTACACGCCCGCCGAAATCGCTGCGCTCTGCGAGGTCGCGCATCGGCGGAAGATGAAAGTACAGATGGACGGCGCGCGATTCGCGAACGCCGTCGTGTCGCTCGGCTGCGCACCCGCGGAGATCACCTGGCGCGCGGGCGTCGATGTCCTGTGCCTCGGCGGCACGAAGAACGGCCTGCCGGCCGGTGAAGCTATCGTGTTCTTCGATCGCGAGCTTGCGGACGAATTTGCACGCCGGCGCAAGCAGGCGGGGCAACTCGCGTCGAAGATGCGTTTCCTGACCGCTCCCTGGCTCGGCGTGCTCGACGAGGGCGCGTGGTTGCGTCACGCGGCGCATGCAAACGCGATGGCGCAGCGGCTCGCACAGGCGCTGTCGACGATGCCCAAGGCGCGGCTGCTCGCGCCGGTGCAGGCGAACGGCGTGTTCGTCGACTTGCCGGCGCGCGTCATCGAAGCACTGCACGCGCGTGGCTGGCACTTCTATGCGTTCATCGGCGGAACAGGCGTGCGGCTCATGTGTGCATGGGATACATCCGTCGAAGCCGTCGATGCGTTCGTCCGCGACATGCGGGAGGTCTCCTAGACCATGGCGCTTCGTACCGAGTTCACGCTGGAGGCGGCGAACGCCCGCGGCCAGGGTTACCTGCCGGGCCTCTTCGGCTTTCGCGTCGTCGCGATCAGCGATGAACGGGTGGAAGCGGAGATCGACGTCCGCGCCGACATTCGCGCACCGAACGGTTACCTGCACGCGGCGGCCGTCGTCGCACTCGCCGATACTTCGTGCGGTTATGGTTGCCTCGCGCATTTGCCGGGCGATGCGTCGAACTTCACCACGATCGAACTGAAGACGAACTTCCTCGGGACGGCGCGCGAAGGCACCATCGCGTGCACCGCGCGCCCCGTGCATCTTGGCCGCACCACGCAAGTGTGGGACGCATCCGTATTCCGGCGCAGCGACCAGCGAACGATCGCGCTCTTTCGCTGCACGCAAATGATTCTCTACGGCGCTTCCTGACCCGATAGGAACGGGCATTCGGCCGGCGCGCAGCACGGACTTGCGCGCCAAATGTTCGCCCTTCCGCTTCGGCCGAACGGACGATGGCGGCTGATGCAGTCGCCACCGACAATCGTTGCCACCATGACCTCGGCTGCGCCTTCAGGTGAAGGGCTGGATCGCCGCGCTGCTCGCCGCCTTCGCAGCGGGCGTGACCAACCTGCAAACATGTGCTCGGCTACCGCCCATGGCGGGCCTGCTGTTGGCAGGTGCGGCAGCGGTGTTGATTGGAACCATCGCGCTCGGCACGCAGCGCCGCGTCGAGCGCGGGGGACCGCTCCGCGCGCGTCTGGTGATCGCGGCCGCCGCTTGCGCTTCCACGGTGGCAGCCGTGCTCGTCGGATTCTTCTATGCCGCGTGGCGTGCGGAGGTTCGACTCGCCGACGAACTGCCTCCCGCCTGGGAGGAGCGCGATGTCTCGATCGCAGGAATCGTCGACGACCTGCCCCAGCAATTCGAAACGGGCGTGCGTTTCGCATTCGCCCTCGTGCACATCGACACGCCAGGCGCGCGCGTTCCAACCCGGCTTTCTCTGGCCTGGTTCGCACCGCGGGTGAACAGGGAGCGAGGTTTAGCGAGCGGCGCCGATGCGTCCGCCGTGCCCTCCGTGCATGCCGGCGAGTGCTGGTCGCTCACCGTTCGTCTCAAGCGTCCGCATGGCAACGTCAACCCGGACGGATTCGACCTGGAGGCGTGGCTGCTCGAGCACAACCTTCGCGCGACAGGGTACGTCCGGGAGGCACCGGGCAATCTGCGTCGATGCACTTTCGCCGGACGCTTCAGCGATCATGTGCAACGAACCCGCGAGAACATTCGCGCGCGCATTTCCGCCGCCTTGCCTGGTGCCCCGTACGCGGGCGTGCTGACGGCGCTGACCATCGGCGACCAGCGAGCGATCCCCGAGTCGCAGTGGAGCGTGTTCAACCGGACGGGCGTGACACACCTCGTCTCGATTTCCGGATTGCACGTCACGGTCTTTGCGAGCCTCGCCGGATTCTGCGCATTCGCAGCACTGCGACGCAATACGCGGCTCACGTCGCACGTGCCGGCCCGGAAGCTTGCGGCCGTGATCGGCGCAATATTCGCGTTCGGCTACGTGCTGCTTGCCGGCGCGGAAGTGCCTGCAGTACGCACGCTCTTGATGCTCGTGGTGGCGGCTGTCGGGTTGTGCCTCGGACGCCCGGGCACGGCGTTGCTCGTGTGGTTATGGTCGCTCGCGGTCGTCGTCGCGTGGGATCCATGGGCGAGCTTCGCGCCCGGCTTCTGGCTGTCCTTCGGTGCAGTGGGCTTGTTGCTTTACGCCGGCAGCGGTCGCCTTCGCGCGGACACGCCCAGAACGCTACGCGATCGATGTCTCGCACTGCTCCGCGAATCCGCTCGTGCACAGTGGGTGGTGACCATCGGCCTCGTGCCCGGAACGCTTGCGCTCTTCCAGCAGGTGTCGCTCGTGTCGGCGCTCGCGAACGCCGTGGCCATTCCGGTCATCACATTGGGAGTCGTGCCGCTCGCGTTGCTGCCGATCGTCGTTCCGATCGACGCACCTTGGCGCCTCGGCCATGCCGTCCTCGAGTGGCTGATGCATTACCTCGAGTGGGCGGCAGCCTTGCCCGCCGCGACATGGGTGTCGCATGCGCCGCAGCCCTGGACGGTCGCCGTAGCCATCGGCGGTGTCGCATGGCTGATGGCGCCGGGGGGAATGCCCGGCCGCTCGCTCGGGTGCATCCTGCTGTGCCCGCTTGCGCTCGCAACGCCGCCATTGGTACCGGACAACGGGGTGCGCGTCGTCGTGCTCGATGTCGGTCAGGGACTCGCGGTCTTCGTCGCAACTGCGCATCACGCGCTTCTCTACGACACCGGTCCGCGCGTGAACGACACTGTCGATGCCGGCGGAAGAATCATCCTGCCTTTCCTGCGCGCCGCGGGTGTCCGGCGGCTGGACGTGCTCGTCATAAGCCATGCGGACAGCGATCACGCCGGGGGTGCTGCATCCATCCTAGAAAGCGTGCCGGTTGCGCAGATGACCTCCTCCCTGCCGGCGAACCACGCGCTTGTCACGCGGGCAAACGTCCACGGCCAGTCGATCCGGTGCATCGACGGTACAAGCTGGACCTGGGATGGTGTCCTGTTCACGATGCTCCATCCCACGCGTCTCGATTACGAGAACGCCGCGCGAAAGAGCAACGACCTTTCGTGCGTGTTGAAAATCGATGCGACGGGCGGAAGCGTGCTGCTCACCGGCGACATCGAAGCCTTGTCGGAGCAGGCCCTTCTACAGCGCGATCGTCGCGTGCTCCGCGCCGATGTCGTCGTCGTTCCGCACCACGGCTCGCGCACGTCGTCGACAACGGATTTTGTTGATGCCGCGTCACCGAAGGTCGCGGTCATTGCGGCCGGGTATCGAAACCGGTTCGGGCACCCCCTTGCCGAAGTGCTCGCCCGTTACCGTCAACGGGGCGCATCACGCCCGCGCACCGATTTGCAGGGCGCAATCACCGTGTCCATACCGCCGAATGGCCCCGTGACGACGTACGTGGAGCGTGAGCGGCGAAGGCGCTATTGGTACGACGTGCCGCCGCTTGCGGATGGCGCGTGGTAGTCGCGCGTGGATGCGGGCGTACGCGACGCCATGACGCGTCCGCGACAACGCAGCGGGTCGCTTGCGCCATGCGCCCCCGCGGCTCGTGCGCTGCCGCGCTCGTGAGAGCATTCGCATCGCGCACGCCGCCTTCGGCAAGGTGCTAGTCGACGTAACGGCCGAGCCGCACGGCCGTTTCGCCCTTGCGCGGCCGACGCGTAGGCATGATCAGCACGCAATCATCGTACGGCGTAATGATCTCGCGGTGGCCATCTCGTGCGAGGAGCGTACCCGCGCCGCGGATCGTCATCATCGCGGAGACGGGTCCTGCGAATGCGAACGCGTCCGTTTCGATCGTCACGACGTCGGTCACCGTGATGGTGCGCTGGCGAGGCAATTCCGCGTGATCGAGATGCGCGCGGGTGAACGCAGGCTCGACCATGTCGAAGTGGCGCAGGAAGCGCAGCATCACCTGTTGCGCGATGATCGGTGCCGCGGCCTCCCAGTGCTGGCCGCACTCTACGAGCAGCGCGCTTCGCGTGTCGGCGGGATCGTCGAACTGAGCATAGTCGCGCAGTCGCCGCCCTGCCTGATGTCCGGCGTCCACGACAACGAATTCCGGCATCCCGAGAGCATGCGCAAGCGCTATGCCCTTGCGCTGCCTTCCGGACAACGCGAGCGCCGGACATGCATCGGTCATCGAATGCAGATCGAGGAGGTAATCGGTGGCGTCGTAACACGGCCGCAACTCCCGGGCGCGGGTCAGCTCGCGCGACGCCCGTGAACTCTCGAGCACGCCGGGATCCCACAGCCGGTTGAAGTCCTCGTCCAGGCACCGTGCGGCGAAAGGGTCGCTTGCATCGAACGTTTGATATGCGGCGGCGTTGGCGAAGATCAGCGTCAACGTTCCGCGCGTCGGACGAAAATCCGAACGGAGCAGCCAGTCGAGCGCGATTGCCCCGCAGACCTCGTTGCCGTGGGTCAGCGCCTGCACCGTTGCGTGCGGCCCGCTCTCGTGGCCGGTGAAGCGCCAAACGTACGGTATGCCGGTGTTGCCTGTCGCCCATCTGGCGAGGTCCGGGAGCGCGACGTCGACCTGCGGCGCCGCCGGTGATGCGCAGCTCACGCCACGCAGACGTGCTCCGCAAGCCTTCGCATGAAGGCCTCGCAGCGCGCGAGCTGCTCAAGACTTACCCACTCGTTCGGCTGGTGAGCCTGCTGGATATGGCCGGGGCCGCAGATCACGGCGGGCATCCCTGCGTTGTGGAAGAGCGCCGCCTCGGCGCCGAACGACACTTTGTGCATGTTGTGCGATTCATTGCAGGCACGGCCGATGTCGGCGATCTGGCTTGTGCCGTCGTCATCGAATCCCGGCAGCGTCGAAAGATGATCGAACTCGATGAAAGTCGCGGGGTCGACGGCCTGCATCGTCGGTAGCAGGGAGTGCGCGTGACGCTCGACGTCCGCGAAGAAGGCGTCGGGATCGTCGAACGGCAGATGCCGGATCTCGAATTCGAACACGCAATCGCGCGGAACGATGTTGAGCGCGGTTCCGCCGCGGATCACCCCGACGTGAGGCGTTGTGAACGGGACGTCGTACGCCGGATCCTGATGACGTGCAACGCGATATGCGCGCGCGCGCTCGCCGATCCAGGCGACGATATCGCAGGCGATCTGCACGGCGTTGACGCCTTGCGGCGTGAGCGACGAATGGGCTTCGTGACCGCGCACGCGACAGCGCCACGCCTTCTTGCCCTTGTGCGCGACGACCAGCTGCATTCCGGTCGGCTCGCCGATGATGCAACCGGTTGGAGCGATGCCCTTCGCCACGACATCCGCAATCAACCGGCGCACGCCGATGCAGCCGATCTCCTCGTCATAGGACAGCGCAAAGTGCAGCGGTCGCGCAAGACCGCGACGCAGGAACTCGGGCACGAACGCGAGGCCGATCGCCGAGAAGCTTTTCATGTCGGTCACGCCCCGTCCGTGCAGCCGCTGCCCGATGATCGTCGCCTCGAAGGGATTCGAATCCCACGGCTGTCCGTCGACCGGAACGACGTCGGTGTGGCCGGACAGGACGATGCCGCCGCGCGTCGCGTTCCCGTCCTGCGCGGGGAAGGTCACGAACAGATTGGCCTTGCGGCGATCGTCGTCGAATGTCACCGCCGTCGTCGCGCCGAGGTCCTCCGCGTACTCGCGCACCCACTCGATGAGCTCCAGATTGGAGTCGCGGCTGACGGTGGGAAAGGCAACCAGCCGCCGGATGAGTTCGAAGCCGACCAGGTCTTCGAAACGAGCCGGGGAGGGGAACAGGTTGCGGGCGGAGTCGGGGGCGTTCATCGACAATCCTGGCGATCAATCGCGATTTCGCCGGACGTGACGAGGATAGCACCGTGGCGTCGCCCTGCGGCTCACCTGCAATCGATGGCACCGTGCAGCGAGACTCGGTCGGGCACGCTGGCGCTGACGGCGGCGTCGTGCTGCGGCTCACCTCCAATCGAAGTCAACCCGCAACGACACTCGGCCGCGCACGCCAGCGCTGACCGCGCGCCGCAAAGCTGGCGGGACCGAAGAGAGCCATCGTGCACCATGGCGGCGCTGTCGCGCATCTCCGCGAACGAGTTCGCGCCTGACCTCCAAGCAATCTTGAACCCCTGGGCAGGACGTGGCTCAAATCTGTACGGAACAGGCGAAGGGGAGGATCGATGCCGAAGCGGCCGCTTGCGATGTTGGTCATCTTTGCTGCGCTGCTGGCGTTGTGCGGCCGCACGTTTGCGCTACCCCTTCCACTCGAGCGCATCAAGCTGCCGCCCGGCTTCACGATCGAGCTGCTCGCGCGCGTCCCCGGGGCGCGCGAAATGACATTCGGCGCGAATGGGACGCTGTTCGTTGGGTCGACGCAGGGGCAGGTCTTCGCCGTCGAGGACGGCGTCGCCGGCGATGCTGCGCGCTCGCCGGTCGTGCGGACGATCGCTTCGGGCCTGCGTGAGCCGGCCGGCGTCGCGTTCCGCAATGGCGCTCTTTATGTCTCGGCAGTGAGTCGCATACTGCGTTTCGTCGACATCGAGCGCCGGCTCCTGAATCCGCCCGCGCCGGTCGTGGTCTCCGCCGCGTTCCCCACGGAGGGCAGCCACGGTCGCAAGTTCATCGCCTTCGGACCCGACGGGAAGCTGTACGTGCCCGTAGGCGCTCCATGCAACATCTGCGAGCCCGACCCCGATCGTTCGCGAACATCATGCGGATGAACGCCGACGGCTCGAGTCTTGAAACG
>JBKPOL010000488.1:0-7660 GCA_046733075.1 Pseudomonadota bacterium
GGTGCCGGTGAGAAAGCGCGCGTCTTCCTTGCGTAGCACCGACTGGCCGATGACACTTGCGAGGCCGGTCTTGTCGTTCGCACCCATCGCTCCTCTCCTATTTGCCCATCACCGCGGCGCCCTGGCGCACGGCCTTGACGATGTTGTGATAGCCGGTGCAGCGGCACAGGTTGCCTTCGAGCTCCGCCCGGATCGTTGCCTCGTCCGCTTGCGGGTGACGATTGACGAGATCGATGGCGCTCATCACCATGCCCGGCGTGCAGAAACCGCACTGCAGCCCGTGGCAATCGCGAAACGCCGCCTGCATCGGATGCATCGTCCCGTCATCTGCGATGAGGCCCTCGATGGTGACGACGGACGCGTTCTGCGCTTGCAGGGCGAGCACGTTACAGGACTTCACCGCGCGTCCATCGAGGTGCACGGTGCAGGCGCCGCATTGCGCGGTATCGCACCCGACGTGCGTGCCGGTCAGCGCCAGGTGGTTGCGCAGGAAATCGACGAGCAGCGTGCGGGCATCGACCTCCGCGCTCACCGGCTTGCCGTTGACCGTCATTGCAAGCGAAACAGCCATTGCGTCCTCCGTTTTGAGATGGCGGGCGCGAATCAATCGTCGTTCTCGCGCGAGCCAGAAAGGATACGCCCGGCGCGAGAGGCGTGGAAGCGTTGGCGAGGGTCAGCGTCCGGCGCGTCTCGCGTGGAAGCGTTGCCGAGGTATCAGCGCCCTGCGCGCGATGTGACGACGTCGGTCGCCGAATCGATGTCGTTCAGTGCGGCGTTCAACATCGAAAGCGCCGTCGCATGCTGGCCCGAAGCGAGGCGATCGCGCACGTCGACGATCAGCTGCCGAAGTCTTTGCTCGTACGCCTCGGCCTGCTCGAGCTCGCTTACAAGGCGATCGATCTCGGCTCGCTCCGGCGACAACGCACTCATTGCAGGTTGGCGATGAACTGCGCGAGGTTCTCGATGTCGTCGTCCGACAACGTGGCGGCGACGCTCGTCATGTTTCCCGCGTCGTTGGTGCGGTGCCTGGCCTTGAAATCCTGAAGCTGCTTCTTGACGTAGGCGTAGTGCTGGCCGGCTTCATGCGGGATCTCGTTTTGACCGACGAAACCGCCACCGTGACACATCGCACACAATACCTCGTCGGCCTTCTTGCGGCCGGCGGCGACCTTCGCGGGATCCGCCTTGAAGCCGGTCGGCTTCTGCGTCTGCTTCGAGAAGTAGTCAGCGAGCGCCAGCATGTCCTCGCGCGAGAGCCCCGCGGCCACCGGGCTCATCTTCGGGTGCTGTCGCCGCCCTTCCTTGAAGTCCTTCAACTGGAGGTAGATGTAGCGCGCGTTCTGGTGCGCGAGGATCGGATACTGCGGATCGGTGGAATTGCCGTCCGCACCATGGCACTCCGCGCACACCTGTGCCTTCGCCTGCCCCTCCCCGCCGCTCGCCGGGGCCTGGGCCATCGTCATCGTCGGCGACACGAGCAGCGTCGCTATCAGGAGTATCGGTCTTGGTAGCATTTTGATCTTGGTCGGGCAACCTGGGGCTCGGAGTAGACAAAAAAACGGCCACCCCGTTCAGGAGTGGCCGTACACGAAGGTAAACGCGTTACGGCAGTGCGAACACGAACACGCTGTTGCCGCGCTTGGCGTCGATCTGGTTGTTGCCGCCGGCGGCAACGGCGACGTACTGCTTGCCATTCACCATGTAGGCAACGCCCGGCGAGTTGACGCCTGCACCGCAGTTGTACTTCCAGAGCTCCTTGCCGGTACGTGCGTCATAGGCCTTGTACCAGCCGTTCGCCTCGCCATTGAAGACGATGTCGCCCGCCGTGGCGAGCACGCCGCCGATCAGCGGCTGCGGCGTCTTCGCACCCCAGGCCACCTTGCCTGTGTCAAGGTTGACCGCAACGAGACGGCCCCACTGCTCCTCGCTCGGGATCGTCTTGAACGCGCCGCCCAGCCATAGCTTGCTGCCGCCCGGGTATGGTGCTTCCTCCACGTGATATGTCATCGGCTGATGCAGGTTCGCCGCATACGCCATGTGCAGCTTCGGATTGACCGCCATCGGCGACCACTCCACGCCACCGTTGGCACCGGGCAGCATCCGCGCGCCCTCCTTCGTCGGCAGCACCCACATGTTCTCCTGCGGGATCATCGCCTCCGAGAAGCGAATCAGCTTGCCGGTCGCGCGCTCGTGCACGTACACGTGCCCGGTCTTGCCGCCGTGGATCACGACGTCCACCATCTTGCCGCTGCCATCCTTCGCCTGCGTGAGGATCGGCGGGCTGACGGCATCGAGGTCCCACACGTCGTGGGCGATGTACTGGGAATGCCACTTGTACGTACCCTTGTCGAGGTCGATTGCGACCATCGAGTTCGTGTACAGGTTGTCGCCCGGCCGAATCGCCCCGTACAGGTCCGGCGACGGATTGCCCGCAACGAAGAAGACCGTGCGTGTCTTCGTATCGATCGCCGGCGTCATCCACACGCCGCCGCCGAGCGTCTGGTAGAACGAGCTGTCCTTGGCGAATGCCGCCTTTTCCGCCGCGATGTCGCGATGCATGTTGCGGCCGGTCGCGTCGTTCTCGGCCCAGAGACCTTCGTGTCCTTTCTCGGGAATCGAGTAGAACGTCCACAGGAGCTTGCCGTCCTTGGCATCGAAGGCCTTGAGGAAGCCGCGCACGCCATATTCGCCGCCGTTGGTGCCGATCAGGACCTTCCCTTCTATGACGGCAGGCGCCATCGTTTCCGAATAGCCCTTCTCGGGATCGGCGATCTGCGTCTCCCACACCAGCTTGCCGGTCTTCGCGTCGAGCGCGACGAGCTTGGCGTCGAGCGTGCCCATGAAGAGCCGGTCGCCCTCGATCGCGACACCGCGATTGTTCGGGCCGCAGCAGAACGTGGTGATCGGCCCCATCTTGTGCTTGTAGTGCCAATACTCCTCGCCCGTCGCCGCGTTGATCGCATAGACGTGGTTGAACGACGTCGTCAGGAACATGACGCCGTTGACGACGATCGGCGCCGTTTCCATCGACTCCAGGACGGCCGTCTGGAAGACGAACGCGGGACGAAGCCGACTGACGTTGCCCGTATTGATCTGATTGCCCGGGTAGTACCGGGTCTGCGCGTAGCTGCCGTTCGGATGGATCCAGTTCTTCGGGTCTCCACCCGCACCGTCCAGCATCGCTCCCGTGATCTGCGGCAACGTACTCGGCACCGGCTTCATCGTCGTGGTCGCGCCGGTTCCGGTTTCCTGCGCATGGACCGTCCACGACAGCGCCAATCCGGCAGCCGCCGCAACGATCCCGTACATCCTGCGATTGCTCATGGTTCTCCTCGCCTGACCTGTGTTATGAGAGTGAACGACGTGTAAGACCGTGCTTGGTGCCGCGGGCAGACGCCGTTATAGTGCGTTTCCATGCAAGTTGCAATCGGTCCACTTTTCCGCGCCGCGCGAGGCCTTTTCGCCGCCCGCCCGAGCCGCGCCCGAAGCTCACGCACAGTCCCTTCCCCAGCACTGCGGGGCATGCAGCCGCGCGCGTCGCCGAAGCGCGCCCGGCGTGCGACGGGTTGTCGCGCCCGCGGCGGTTTTCTCCTCCTCTTCGTGTCGTTGCTCGCGCTCCCAGCCATTTCAGGAGCGGATACCGATGACCCGTTCGCGACGAATGCGCGTCTTCTGGCGTCGGTTCGTAACGACGACACTGCCGGAATCGCGCGGGCGTTGCGCGACGGCGCCGCCGTCAACTCGCGTAACCGCCTCGGCGAATCGGCGTTGCTGATCTCGCTCCAGAAGAATCGCACGGACATCGCCCAGGTGCTGCTCGATGCGGGCGCCGACGTGAACGAAGCAGCGATCAATGGCATCACGCCGCTGATGGCTGCCGCCTTCGCCGGCAATGTGGAGATGACGCGGGCGTTGCTCACGCGCGGCGCGGATACGAAAGCGGTTGATCGACTCGGGAAGAACGCCATCACCTACGCGGCCGGCGAAGGTCACACCGGGGTCGTGCGTCTGCTGCTCGATAACGGCGTCGATCCGAACGCCGCTTACCGCAACGACCTCACGGCGCTGATGTGGGCCGCAGGATACGGCCACGCGGATACGGTGCGTGCGCTGATCGAGGCCGGCGCGCGCGTGGAACCGGTCGACAACCGCGGCAAGAGTGCGCTCGACATGGCGCGCGAGTTCAAGCATGCAAGCACCGTCGAGGTGCTCGAGCAGGCATTGAAGCGTTCGCGGCCTTAGCGCGAGATCCTGTGTCAATCGTCGAGCATCGCCGCACGCCAGACGGCGAGTGCGTCGACCGTCTCGCGCACATCGTGCACACGTAGCAGCCGCGCACCACGCGACGCCGCTGCCAGGAGAGCCGCCACGTTGGCCCCGACACGGCGGCTGGCTTCCCGATTCGCCATCGGGACAATAACCTCCTTTCGCGACAACCCGCAGAGCACGGGGAAGCCCAGCTGGGGGAAGACGTCCAGACGGCGAAGCAGCGCCACGTTGTGCGAACGGCGTTTTCCGAAACCGAATCCCGGATCGATGACGATCCGCTCGCGCGAAATGCCGGCGCGCAAACATGCAGCCGCGCGCTCGCCGAGAAACGAGCGAACTTCGTTCACGACGTCCCCGTACGCCGGCGCTGTCTGCATCGTCGAAGGGTCGCCTTGCATGTGCATGAGGCAAACGGCAACGTCGCTCGACGCTGCCGCCTCGAGTGCGCCCGGCGTTCGCAGCGCGCAGACGTCGTTGATCATGCCGATGCCCGCTGCGATCGCCGCACGCATGACAAGCGGCTTGCGCGTATCGATCGACAAGGGCAGCGTCCTGAACGCAGCTTCCCGGGCGAGCGCTTCGAGCACCGGCATCACGCGATCGATCTCCTCGCTGTCCGACACGGGCGCAGCGCCCGGCCGCGTCGATTCGCCGCCGATGTCGATGATGTCCGCGCCGTCGTCGCGCATGGCCGATGCCCGCGCAACCGCGGCTTCCACCGAGAGGAAACGCCCGCCGTCGGAGAACGAATCGGGCGTGACGTTGAGGATGCCCATGACGCGGGGACGATCGAGTACGAGCCGATGCGGGCCACATGCCAGCACGGGTGCGGCGTCGTTGTTGCCTTTCAAGAAGGCGTCCTGTCCTGAACCCACGAAGAGGTCCTGTCCTGATGGTACGAAAACGTCTTGTCTTGACCGCACGAAGAGGCCTTGTCCTGAACGCAAGCTGCACGGGGCACGCAACGCCTGAGCGGCACAATCCCGCCTCGGCTCGGTCCGCTTGGGCTTCGTGCGACAATGGCCCGCCCCATCAGGCAGCCCGTGCATGTTGGAAAAGAAAACGCTGTCACTGCTGCACGACGCGCTCGAAACGATGGAGCGAGGCTACGCCCGTCTGCCGGCTCATTCCCCGCGTTGCGCTGACGACAGTGGAATTGCCCGCGTACTGAACGACGTCGCGCTTCGCTTGCGCGACGATTATCCGTTCTTCCATCCGCTCTACGCGGGGCACATGCAACAGCCGCCGCATCCGGTCGCGCGTCTTGCCTACGCGCTCGCGCTCTGGATCAATCCGAACAATCATTCGGCGGCGGGGGGTCAGGTCGCCATCGAAATGGAGCGCGAAGCGGTGGCCGGCATCGCGCGAATGATCGGATGGACCCGATTCGCCGGACATCTTTGCGGCGGCGGCACGCTCGCCAATGCCGAGGCGCTGTGGGTTGCAGCCGAGCGCGTTCCACACGCGCTGATCGTCGCATGCGAGCAGTCGCACTATGCGCACGAGCGCATGAGCCGCGTCCTTGGGCTGCCGTTCGAATCGATCCCTTGTGATGCTGCCGGACGGTTCGATACGCACGCGCTCGCGGCGCGCCTCGCGCGGGGCAGTGTAGGCACCGTGGTCGCGACACTCGGTACGACTGCATCGGGCGCCGTGGATCCGCTGTCCGAGCTGCTGACGCTGCGCGATCGGTACGGCTTTCGGCTGCACGTCGATGCCGCATACGGCGGATACTTTGTCCTTGCTCGCGACCTCTCCACCGATACACGCCAGGCCTTCGATCTGATATCCGCGGTGGACTCGATCGTCATCGATCCTCACAAGCACGGATTGCAGCCGTACGGATGCAGCGCCGTGCTGTTTCGCGATCCCGCGGACGCGAGCTTGCTAGACCATCCCTTCGCTTGCGCGGATTTCGACCGAGCAAGCAGTGCGTTGGAAAGCGGCTTCGAATGCTCCCGACCCGGCGCCGCTGCCGTTGCGCTCTGGGCGACGATGCAGCTGCTGCCACTCGTGCAGGACGGCGAGTTTGCCGCCATGCTCCGCGCGTCACGCGCCGCGGCGGTCGCCCTTTACGAGCGACTGCGGCACGATCAGCGCTTTGCGGTGGGGCGGTGCCCGGACCTCGATATCGTCGCGTGGGCGGTGATCGGACCGAGTGCGACCGAGACGTCCGAGTACGCGCGGCACGCGCTGGCGGAATGCGCGAGCCGCGACCTGCATCTGTCTCTCGCGCAACTCCCGCGAAGGTGCCTCGTCATCCGCGGCACCTCGATCAGCGGGAACGACAGCGCCGTGACCTGCCTCCGCGCGTGTCTCGTCAAGGCCGAGCACGCCGATTGGGTCGATCGCATCTTCGACATCATCTCGGATGCGACGGACGCGGTGCTCGGCAAGCGAGCGAGCATGGCCGCAAGCGCACGAGCCGCCTGGGAATCCCGCGGCCGGGCGGCCGGACCTGAAGCGCGAGCATCCGCGCACCTGGACTGAACGCGTGGCGGCGGAGGCGATGGCGTCGACAGGGGCCGGCCGTTTCGCGTGGGCGGTGACGGGGTCCGGCCACTACATCGAGGAATCCCTCGCGCTCGCTGAGCGCCTGCCCGAGGTGGACGTGTTCCTGTCGAAGGCGGGCGAGGAAGTGCTGCCGCTCTACCACGTCGGTCGTGAGCTTTTGAAGCAGCGCTTCCGCGTGTTCCGGGACAAGAGCGCGAGCGCGGTTCCCGTCGGGATGCTGTATGAGGATATCTACCATACGCTCATCCTCGCGCCGGCGACGAGCAACACGGTCGCGAAGTGTGCGTTCGGCATCTCCGACACGTTGCCGACGAACCTGTTCGCGCAGGCCGGAAAGCGATCGATTCCGAGCATCGTGTTCGCATGCGACACCGAACCTTACGTCGTCACCAAGGCCCCTCGCGAATGGGTCGAACTGCGCCCGCGCAGGATCGAGCTCGAGAACGTCGACCGATTGCGTCAGTTCGAACATTGCAGCGTCGTTTGCTCGATCGACCAGCTGCGCGACGCGCTGGACCTGCGGCTGAAGGAGCTCTCGCTCCAATGGAACGCATCCTCTTCCTGACAGGCCGGCTCGCGAAAAAGAGCCTCGAGAGCGTGCTTGCCGGCATCGAACCGGCAGCGTTCGATTGGGAGGTCCGGGACATCGGCATCCACGTCGCCGGTCTGATGACGGCCGACATGATTCGACGTCGCGTTCCACGACCCGAGGGTATCGATCGCATCCTGGTCCCTGGCCGCTGTCGCGGCGATCTCGCCCCACTTGCGGCCGAATACGGGCTACCGGTCGAGCGCGGGCCCGACGATCTCAAGGACATTCCCGCGCATTTTCAGCGCAGCGCACGACAGACGGATCTCTCTGCACGCGACATCGACA
>JBKPOL010000489.1:0-7885 GCA_046733075.1 Pseudomonadota bacterium
GATGCCACCAGCTCGCCGTGGTGACGTTGTTCGCCAGAGCACCCGTTGCGTCGATGAACTCCTGGTAAGCGGGACCGTTGATCATCGTGACCACCGGAGCGCGCAGGTTCTGATCGCTCATCTGCTTGCGGACCAGGACCATGTCGTTGATGTAGCCGGTCGCGATGATCCAGTCGGGCTTCGCCGCGCGCATTTGCGTGATCGCGGATGCATGGTCGAGCGTACCGATCGCGTATTTCTCGAAATAGACCACGTTCAGGCCGCGCGCCTTGGAGGAGCGCTCGAATTCTTCCGCGAGCGCGAGCGGGTACAAGTCGTTGCGTGCCAGAATCGCGACGCGTGCGACCTGTGGCGCGTTCTTGCGCACCAGCTCGGCGATGGGTTCCGTCAGCGTGCTGTTCGGCGTGTAGGTACCGAACAGATTCTTGTAGTGCTGATCGTATACCTCGACCGAGGACGCGGTCGGCGCGATGGTCGGGACGCCGTACTTCTCCGACACCGCGCTTGCCGCCTTCGTCGCTCCTGAGCCGAACGGCGAGAACAGGAAGTTGACCTTGTCGTCGGTGATCAGCTTCTCGGCGAGCTGTACCGCGCGTGGCGTATTCGACTGGTAGTCGTAATACACCATCTTGACGGGCATGCGCGCGTTACCCACGGAGATGCCGCCGGTTTTGTTAACTTCCTCGGCCCACAAGTCGTAGCCTCTCTGGAGCTTCAGTCCTTCGGGCGCGAGACCACCGGTGAGGGGCAGCGGAGCGCCGATCAGGATCATGTTTTGTGCCGCGGCGGCCATCGATACACCGGCCAGCGTCAAGGCAAAGGCGAAGCGCGACAGCAGGCGCAGAAGGGCAGCAGGCGACAACTTCATGGGAAACCTCGTCTCATTGAGGGAAGGCGCGGACAGCGCATGACGCATACATCGGAGCTTGTGCCTACCGTTTTCCGATGAAGTCGATCTCGATGCGGGCACCGCGCGCGAGTGCCGTAACGCCTACACACGTGCGCGCCGGCAGCCGACCTTCCTTGAAGTACGTCCGGTAGATTGCGTTCATCTTCGCAAAGTCCTCGTTGAAGTGGGTCAGGAAGACGCGCGCGGTGACCATGTTGTCGAAGCTCGCACCAATCCCGGCGAGCAGCGTGCCGAGTCCCTCCATCACGCGTCTCGTCTGCGCTTCGATGCCCTCCGGAAGCGGTGCATTGTCGTCCTTGGGATCGTTCGGAATCTGCCCGCGGATGAACAGCCAGCCGTCGACTTCCACGGCGTGGCTGTAGGGGGCGACAGGATTGCCAACTTCGGGAACCATATGAAAGATCGGTTGGGACACTCGTAACTCCCTTCGATGAAAACTTAGGAACCTTAGGATCTCGGACGCGAAGTTGCGTGCCGCCCGAGCATTGCGCTCTCGATGCAGTGCGCCTCAACGCTCTCATGCATGCCGGCTCAAACACCGGTCACGGCAGTCGCCAACGCGAGTCAGGCCAGTTTCTGGGAAAGGCGCCACTCGAGCATCTGCAGCCGGTCCTGCCCCCAGAACAGCTCGCCGTCGAACACGTAAGTCGGTGCGCCGAAAACGCCGATGCGCATCGCCTCCTCGGTATTGGCCTCGTACTGCGACTTCACATCTTCACGCTCGGTCGTTGCCAGCAACGCCTTGCCGTCGAGGCCGCATTCGTTGGCGAGCGCCTCGAGCGTGGGATGATCGGCGATGTTTCGATCCTGAACCCAAACCGCTCGCAGGAGCGCGTGGGCGAGCGCGCGCCAGTCCAGGCCTTCAAGGTGGGCCGCGATGACCAGATAGCACGCTCGGCGGTCGGCAACGGGGTGGTGCGCCGGTTCGATGTTGCAAGGCAGCTTGAGGAACTCGCGCCACCGCTTGAGCTCGAGGTGCCGGTAAGCCTGACGTTGCGGCGCCCGCTGCTTCAATGGCAGCCCGCCGGAGACTGACCACACTCTCAGCAGATCCATCGGCTTGTGCCGGACGGTCAAGCCGAAGCGGTCCGCCAGGTCGAGGAACCGCATGTGACCCAGATAGGTCCATGGCGAGGACATCGAGTCGTAGTAGTCGATCACCTTCTCGGGCACGTTCATCCCTCGCGAGCGCCGTTGCGATCGAGTTGCGCCTCGGCGAGTATAGCCGACGTGCGGAGGGCCGGAGCGTGCCGTAGCGAGTGACTGCGCAGCGGAAGCCACGCGCGCGCGCAGGTGATCAACGCCGACCGAACGTTGAGCGTGTCACCTCGTCATGACGAGAACCGAACAAGAGGTGCCGCTACAGCGGACTTCGCCCGCTTTCGCATCCATCCAATCGTGGGGTGGAGTGTCATGCCTGGACCAAATGAGGGTGGATATTCTCCACGAGGGCTGCAATCTGCACGAACTCGATGCTCGGGCGCACACGGTAAAGAGCGGCCACCCGCTCGATCAGCTCATCCGTGAAGAATGCCCTGGCGGCCTCCTCTGAATCCCAAACGTAGAAATTCACGGCCTTGCGCGTTTGAGAATCGATCGTGAAAGCCTTCGACCGTAACCCTGACATTCCTTGGAACCTTGCGCGCGCCGACTCAGCGATCTTTTGCACGGCTCGCTGATCGAAGTTGTCTTCATAACGGAATGTGACGAACACACCGACCATGTTGCACTCCTCGACGCAACCCGGATCACGACCACCTCATCGATACGAATCAAGGGTCGACAAGACGATGGCAGCGATGCCTCCGCTCTGCTCGACGAGATTGCTTCGCAACCGGAAACCGGGCCGCGTAGCCAAGGCGAGCGTCGCGCGATGGTCGTTATGAGGTGAGCGTATCGACCCTTCGCAACAGGACAATTTCGGCAGGAGTCGAAAATTGTTTCTTTTTCTTCAAGCGCGGGATTCGCACATCAAGGCGGGCGCGCGGGTTGTGCCACGCCGTGACGGTGATGAGTATCGCGAGAGCGCCGAGCTGCGGCAGCGCAAGCGGGAGAATGACGGCGCGCTGGCCCGCGGGCATTCTGCTGCACGCCGCCTTCCTTCATCATGCAATGTCTCCTTCGACAACCCCCTCGGGTTGCGCGACATCGCTTTTCGACGCGCTTTGCAGTTTGCCAATGATTCCCCTTGCCAGAGGCAATGTGGAAATAACGCCGACAGCGAGCAAAGTCCATCCGACAGCACGCCGTTGATTGCCGTTCAGACGATCGCTGAGCACTAACGCGAGGCCGGCTCCGAGCGCCGCTCGCGTGCCAGCGATCAATACAAGTTCAGGGATCGTGACGGGTATTTGCTTCATGCAATCACCTTTCGGACAACATCGGTTGCCATTTCACGACGTACATCGACCCTTGCCGCTGATTCCGTGCAAAGACTGCATAACCGCGCAACCTCGCTATCAGATTGCGGACCGCTCGTAGGTAAAGACCATCTGCGACCTCGCAGACTGGCCTCGATACGCCCACAGGTTGTCGGCGAAGGACATTTTCGCACCATCGACCGCTTACCCACTTACGGCCGAGCTAGGTCTTGACACCCGCGCGCGTGGGGAACATCCTCGCCGCACAAAAAGCATTCGCGACTTCGGAATTGCGCCGTGCTTCCCCGCGTCTGCGCCATTCCGCTGGGTTGACCTCCGAATCCCGCGCCCGCTCGCGGTCCCAATCGGCTTTGATGCGAGTCTGACAAGATGTCGCGCGGCGAAACGGCGAGCTCCGCATCGCGCCCACTCGAGGCGGCGACCGTAGCCGAGCTGCGCTCCATGGCGAACCGCTTTGGCAATGCGGACCGCGCGAGCAAGCTGGCGTTGCTTCGCATGGCTGCCGGGAGTGCTCTTTGTGACATGGGGTTGCTCCTCGCCTACCATGATGTGCTGCTCTTCCTCCTCGCCTATCCTGCGACGTCGGCGACGCGCTCGCTCGCCTCCCGCGAACTGACGCGGGTCGCCGCGGCCACGCGGGAAATCGACGCTCACGGGTCTGCCCGTGAACGCGCCCGACTCCGCGGCAGCGGTGTTGCGTGGTCGACAATCACCATCGCGTACAGCTATCCCATCGCCTGCTGGCTGGTGTCACGCTATCCGCGATGTGCCGAGATCGATTCGTTCGGCGAGGGCGGTGCGTTGCTCGCGCACTTGCTGCGCCCTGCGTTGCCGCCGTCGGAATTCGAGCTCCTGGAGTCTCTCCACGATGCGCCCGAGGGGCTGCTCGCCGCTGCCACGCGGGGATGGCGCGGCAGTGCTCTTGCATGGCTCGTTGCGCAATTCGAACGGCTGCCATGTGATTCCGGGTTGCGCGAGGCGGCCTTTGACAGCCTGCACCTGTTCGTCACGCTGAACCCGCGTGAAGCGCCAATCTCGCGGACGTTCTCGCGTGGCTTACCTGCGGCGCCGTTCTATCATCGCGGCCCGATTCTGCGCGGCGTCGATGCGAATCGGCTCATCGCAACCCCTTTGCCAGCGGCGCGACGGCTTCAGCGAAACGCGTGCATGCAGCTCGTCGATGCCGGCCGGGCCGTTCTCGCGATGCTCGGTCGTGAGACCGATCCGATCACTCACGCTGACGTTGCGCGGACGCGCCATTACGACCTCGGCCGCGGCGTCGGCATTGGGTTGTTCTCGGGGTTACCCGCACGACGGAATCCGCTCGATTCGCATATCGGCTACGTGTTGTTCAAGAACAGCGTCCCGGTCGGTTACGGCGGCGGTTGGCCTTTTCTTGGCACCTGCAAGATCGGCATCAACGTCTTTGCACCATTTCGTGGAGGGGAGTCGACGTTCCTCATGGCGTCCGTCCTGCGCGCGTACGCCCAACTGTTCGCCGTGGAGCGGTTCCTGGTGGAGCCTTATCAATTCGGAGCCGGCAATCGGGAAGGCCTGGAATCGGGCGCCTTCTGGTTCTATTTCCGACTTGGATTCCGGCCGGTCGAGTGCAAGCTGTGCGCGGTTGCGGAGGACGAGTTCGAGCAGATGAAACGCAACCCCGGGTATCGGACGCCGCTGTCCGTTCTGCGGCGGTTCACGCGCTCGGATCTCGAGCGACCCGTGGTTCCCGGGGCACGGGCTGCGTGCGATCCTTCCGCGCTGAGCCGAGCAACGACCGCGTGGATTGGGTCCCGCTTCCGTGGACGACGCGATCGAGCGGAGGCCGTTGCGCAATCGGAAGTGATGGCGGCGTTGGGGCTCGAGGACGCCGGCAACTGGAACGACGACGAGCGCCGTGCGCTGCGCGCGATGTCACCCGTGCTTGCCCAGATCTCGGATCTGCAGGGGTGGCCTGCGCGCGACAAGCGCCGCCTGGCCGCGCTGGTCCGTGCCAAGGGGGGCGACGAGTACCGCTATTTCGCGCTGATGGCGGGTTTCGCACGGCTGCGCAGCGCATTGAACGCAGTCGCCGAAAATTCCTGACGGGGCGACTCATGAGCGAACACCCGCCGCACCCAGTCATACCCGACACCGACGAGATCGCCGGTGCGCGCCTCGTGCCGCAACTCGGCATGATGCTTAAAGCGGCCTGGGGTTCCCCCGTGCGCAATCCGCTGCTGTGGCTTGCCGGCATGATCGTACTGGTCATCGTCGTCACGGCATATGGTCAAATCCGACTGAACCGCTGGA
The DNA here is from genome assembly GCA_046733075.1 of Pseudomonadota bacterium. Classification (GTDB taxonomy): domain Bacteria; phylum Pseudomonadota; class Gammaproteobacteria; order Burkholderiales; family Casimicrobiaceae; genus VBCG01. The sequence continues at coordinate 5,584 of JBKPOL010000489.1, forward strand.
ACCAGCCGTTCTACGACGCGCTGGCGCGGCGCGATCTGCAGGAGTTTCTCGTGCAGCTCGGCGTGTTCGGAATCATCGCGAGCGCACTGCTCGTTCTCAACGTCTTCCAGCGCTGGTTGACGGAAACGATCAAGCTGAAGTTGCGTGAAGGCTTGACGCGCGATCTCATCGATCTCTGGATGCAGCCGCGTCGTGCGTTCCGGCTCGCCAGCGCGGGACCGATCGGGGTCAATCCGGATCAGCGCCTGCATGAGGATGCGCGTCACCTGACTGAGCTTTCGGCCGATCTCGGGATCGGATTGCTGCAGGCCGCGATTCTGCTCGTCACCTTCGTGAGCGTGCTGTGGGCGGTGTCCGCGGACTTCGCTTTCGTCATCGGCGGCCGCGCCATCTCGATTCCAGGCTACATGGTGTGGGCCGGCTTCTTCTATGCCGCCTCTGCTTCACTGCTGAGTTATTGGGTCGGTCGCACGCTGATCGGTCGCAACGCCGAACGCTATGCGCGCGAGGCCGAGCTTCGATTCTCGCTCGTACGCGTCAACGAGCACATCGACGCCATCTCACTCGCCGGCGGGGAGGCCGAAGAAGCGCGGCGTATCAAGTTGAATCTTGCGGCGGTGCTGTCCGCCATGCGCGGTCTGGTCATCGGTCATACGAACCTGACATGGATCACCGCCGGCTATGGGTGGCTGACGATCGTAGCTCCACTCATCGTCGCCGCGCCGCTCTACTTCGGCGGAAACCTCACCTTCGGCGGGCTCATGATGGCGGCCGGAGCGTTCATCCAGGTCCAGTCATCGCTGCGGTGGTTCGTCGACAACTTCGGCGCGATCGCGGACTGGCGCGCGACGCTGCTGCGCGTCGCAAGCTTTCGCCGTGCGATGCTCCTGGTTGACGTGTTGCACGAAGCGGCCGGTCGCATCACCTACGAGGAAGGGGCTTTCGATGCGCTGACGCTCGAGAATCTGGAGATCTGCTCGCCGGCCGGATGCACGATGCTCGACCAGCGAAGCGTCGAAGTGAAGCCGGGCGAGCGCGTGCTCGCCGTGGGAGAGGCTGGAGCCGGCAAGACCCTGCTGTTTCGAGCGCTCGCAGGTCTTTGGCCCTGGGGCGCGGGCCGCATCGGTCGGCCCAAGGGGGCCACCGTCTTCTTCATGCCGCGTCGGCCGTATCTGCCTCCCGGTACGCTGCGCGATGTAATGGCATATCCGCAGGACGTGGAAAACTTCGAGGCGCGCGCGTTCACCGATGCGCTCGCGCGGGTTGGCCTGTCGCGGCTGACACCGATGCTCGATCGCGCGTCGCGATGGGACCAGGAACTCAATGGTGACGAGCAGCAAAGCGTCATGCTCGCACGCCTGCTGATCCATCGGCCGCGGTGGGTCGTGCTCGACGACCTGCTGGATGCGATCGACGGCAAGACGCGTTCTCGCGCGTTCGAGATCTTCGCAAGCGACCTGAAGGACAGCGCCATCGTGCACATCGGCCGCGCCGACGCCTTCGATCCTTCGTTCACGCGCCTCGTCCGCATCGTAAAGGATCCGAAAATCCGCAGGATGGTTCGTGCGAGGCTGGCCGACGCAACGAGCTCGCCGCCGGGGACGCACGCCGCGGCCGCGTCGTGACGATCCAGGCCGCGCACGCCTTCGAAGTTTCTCTGGACGCAGCGGCGTGGTCGGCGGTCGCGGCGGGCGACGCACGACTCGCGACCGCTTCGGCATCCAGGCCCGGGCGGCCCGTGTTGCGTCTCGATTACGACTTCAAAGACGGGAAGGGATTCGTCGTCGCGCGCTGTCCACTGCAGAACGAACTGTCGGAGGAGTACGCGGTTACATTCCGCCTGCGCGGGACGGGTCCGACCAACAGCCTGGAAATCAAGCTCGTCGACGCGACGGGACACAATGTCTGGCGGCACGTCGAAACCAATCTACGGCCGCCTGCACGCTGGAAACGCTTTCGCCTCGACAACCGCGACTTCGAGTTCGCCTGGGGTCCGGCAAGCGGCGACATCCCGAAGCATCTCGGGGCAATCGAGCTCGCCATCGTCGCCGTCGAAGGTGGTGCCGGCACGTTGTGGGTCAGCGATCTCCGGATCGAGGATCAGGGTCCGTGGACGCGCGCGCAGGTGAGCGCCTCGAGTGCGCTTCCGCACTTCGAAGCGCGGCAGGCCCTCGGCGGGTCCGGCTGGATCCCGCGAGGCGACGATCCGCGTCCGTGGATCGTCGTCGACTTCATCGAGGCGCGAAGGCTCGGCGGGCTGATCATCGATTGGCGGGAGGGGGCACCGGCAAGTGGCTTTCGC
>JBKPOL010000490.1:0-5079 GCA_046733075.1 Pseudomonadota bacterium
CTTCGACAGTAACATCTTGAAGCAATCTTGCCTGGGCCGGGTACGTCGAGACGGCGCTCGACGGTGGCTGGCGCTCCTTGGATCGCCCCAGCCCGGCGTGCGGGCTAGAGCGGTACCTGGCGCGAGTCGAGAGGCCGGGCCGAAACGCTCGGGCGACGATGTGCGCTACCGCACCGACCTGATATCGCTTGTAGACTAGGCTCGCAGTTCAGCGCACCGCTACGTGCGTAAACGAAGAGACGATCATCGAACCGGGAATGGTATTGCCGCTCGTGCACCTGCCCAACCAGCCCGACTCGCTCGAGGACTAGCGATTTCACCTGTGGGAATCGTCGATGATCTCAGCGGTGCAGGTCGCCGCCGTGAACCCGCTTCCTCAATTCACGATCACCCCGGCGCGGGCAGCCTCTCGCATCCTGGGCCCGCGGGAGAGGGACGCTCAGTTCGTTCGAACGCAACCGGTTGGCGGCTGTACGTCGAACTCATAAAGCAGGCGAGCCTGGCATGGGTCGAGGACCGCGCGCCGACGATGGGTGCGGCGCTTGCCTTTTACAGCGCCTTTGCGCTGGCGCCGCTGCTCATTATCGTGATCGCGCTTGCAGGAAACGTGTTCGGATGGGATGCGGCGCGCGAGGCGATCGTGGGCCAGCTGAACAGCCTTGTCGGGGCGGCTGCGACAGAAGCGATTCAAGCCTTGCTCCAGGGAGCTGAGGTGTCGCGCGCGGGCGTGCTGGCGACGACTGTGGGTGTGGTGACGATGTTTATCGGAGCAACCACGATTCTCGTAGAGCTGCAGGACGATCTCGACAGCATATGGAAGGCACCGAAGCGGCCGGGAAACGGGCTATTCACCATCTTCCGCGCGCGCGTCCTGTCCTTGGGAATGTTTCTGGCGATCGTCTTTCTTCTCCTGATGTCGCTGGTAGTGACAGGGGCCATGACGGCGTTCGAAGTTTACGCACAATCGCACTTGCCGAGCGCGACGCTCTCGCTGCTTCGGCTATCGGACACGATCTTCTCGCTTGGTGCCATCACCGTTCTCTTCGCCATGCTGTTCAAGGGTTTGCCCAACGTGCCCATTGCCTGGAAGGACGTATGGATCGGTGCATTCATAACCGCGGTGCTGTTCACCGTGGGGCGAATGGCGATCGGCCTCTACCTTGGGCGCAGTGCGCTCGCGTCTGCGTATGGTGCCGCGGGCGCTCTGGTGGTCCTCCTCCTATGGCTCTACTACTCCGCCCAAGTATTCCTTCTCGGCGCGGAGTTCACGTGTGTCTACTCGAAACACCGCGCACTTCAGTCGACCACCCGGACGAGCTCTGCTTGTTATTGACCAGCGCGTCGCTCAGGACGCATTAGCACCCGGTCGGCACGACGCTCCGAGCTGCGTCGTCGCCGCGCGATGTACGATGGCTGGCCTTTGCCATCGAGCGTGCCCTTGACACATGCAAGCCGCCGTTAGGCTCGAGCACGTCGCCAAGCGTTACGGCCAACACCTGGCCGTCGACGACATCTCGCTCGAAATCGAAGCCGGCCGCTTCGTCACGCTGCTCGGTCCATCAGGCTCCGGCAAGACAACGTTGCTGATGATGATGGCGGGCTTCGTGCAGCCGACGAGCGGCGCGATCTATGCAGGCACGCGCGACATCACGCGCGTCGCGCCCGAGCACCGCGACTTCGGCATGGTCTTCCAGGGTTATGCGCTGTTCCCAAACATGACGGTCGCGGAGAACATCGCGTTCGCGCTACGCCTGCGCAAGCTCGACAAGTCGGTGATCGCCCGGGAAGTGGACCGCATGCTCGAGACCGTTCGTCTGACGTCGCTCGGCAGGCGTCTGCCGCGCGAATTGTCGGGCGGCCAGCAGCAGCGCGTTGCCCTCGCCCGCGCCTTGATCTTCAAGCCCAAAGTGTTACTGCTCGACGAGCCGTTGAGTGCGCTCGACAAGAAGCTTCGCGCAGGACTGCAGGAGGAACTGCGTGATCTCCATGAGCGCGTCGGCACGACGTTCATCTTCGTCACGCACGACCAGGACGAAGCGCTTTCGATGTCCGATGAAATCGTCATCATCAACCGGGGGCGCATCGTTCAGCGCGGCGGTCCGAAGGACCTGTACGATCGACCCGCCAGTCATTTCGTCGCGGACTTTCTCGGTCGGTCCAACTTCGTCGAGGGACGGATCGCGGCGATAGACGGCCAATCGATCACGTGCAGCGCTGGCAGCTACCGCTTCAACCAGGTCGCTTGCTCATCATCAGCAGGTCGAGTCGACGACACGATACTGATTGGTCTTCGACCCGAGAAGGTTGTTGTTTCCGCAATGGAGCCTGGCGGCGATGTCAATCGCGTGCGCGGAGAGGTGACCAAGACGACCTACGAGGGCGCCGACTACCACGTCCGCGTAGCGACCGACATTGGCGCGATGCAGGCCATTGTGCCCGCGTGGCGCAGGGACTTCGAGCCGCAGCCGGGAGCGGCCGTTTGGCTCTCGTGGCCCAGTGACGCGTCCGTCGTGCTGCGCGATGATCGCTGAGCCGGCTGCCGCTTTGCGCCGCAGGGAACTCCAACGAGGACCACCCGGGCGCCGCATCGCCCTTCACGGCCTGCGATGACCGCTGATCCGCTCGTGGCGCTTCGCCGCTCGCCGTTTCACGTGCTGCGCTCGGAGGTATTCGGCGACGACCGTACCGCGCGCATCTACTGGGTCCTGCTCGCCGCGCCCGTGCTGGTGCTCGCCTTCTTCTACCTCTATCCGCTGGCGAAAGTGCTCTGGCTGTCGGTCACCGTCCCCGTAATCGGGCTCGGCAATTTCGCCAAGCTCTACACGAGCGACGCCATCCGACACATCGTCGCGACAACGGCCAGGCTGTCGGCGCTCACGACCATCATTTCCCTGCTGCTCGGCTACACGGTTGCCTACGCGGCGCTGCACGTCCGGAGCCGGCACGCCGAGATGCTGCTGTTCTTCGTGCTGCTGTGCTTCTGGCTGTCGGTGCTGATTCGCGCGTTCGCCTGGCTCACGCTGCTGCAGAACCGCGGCCTCGTCAACACGCTGCTGCTCGATTGGGGACTCATCGACGAGCCGCTTGCGCTCGTGCGCAACGAATTCGGCGTCGTGCTCGGCATGGTGCATTACATGATTCCGTACGCGGTGCTGCCGCTCTACGCCAACATGAAGGGCATCGATCCCCGCCTCGTGCCCGCGGCGCGAGGTCTCGGCGCGTCGCCGACCGAGGCATTCCTCAAGGTGTATCTGCCGATGTGCGTCCCCGGGATTATCAGCGCCGGCATTCTCGTCTTCGTGTTCTCGCTCGGGTTCTACGTGACGCCGGCGCTGCTCGGTGGCGGCAAGACAATCATGATTGCCGAATACATCGCGGTGCAGATCACCGACACGTTGAACTGGGGCCTGGGAACGATGCTCGCGACGGCACTATTGCTGACGGTGTTCGCGCTGCTCGCGGTCCTCGCGTTCTTCGTCGACCTGCGTAGGGTGTTCGGAGTGAAATGATGGAAGTCGCGCGCTCGACGGGGTTCCGCCTCACGCTCTTCGGCGCGTGGATGACCGTCCTTTTCCTGACCCTTCCACTGCTCATTGTCGTGCCGGTGTCGTTCACCCCGCAGCGCTATCTTTCGCTGCCGGGTTCGGCATGGTCGCTGCGACACTATCGGGCGCTGCTCGACGATCCGACCTGGCTCCGCAGCATTCGCGACAGCCTCGTCGTCGCGTCCGGCTCCACGGTGCTGGCCGTCCTGCTCGGCACGCTGGTCGCGGTGGGTTGCTGGCGCATCTCGAGCCGCCTGTCGGAGTTCGTCCGCATGCTGATGCTGGCACCGATGATCGTCCCCACCATCGTTCACGCGCTCGGCTTCTACCAGGGTTGGGTACAGTTCGGTCTGATCGACACGTACAGCGGGCTGATCCTTGCGCACGCGATGAAGGGAATGCCGTACGTGGTGATCAGCGTGTCGGCTGCGCTCGCCAACGTCGATTTAAGACTCGAGCAGGCGGCGCGCAATCTGGGCGCGACGATGCTGCAGACGTTGCGCATGGTCATCGTCCCGGCCGCGCGACCGGGCATCCTGGCAGGAGCGGTGTTCGCGTTCGCGATCTCCTGGGACGAGCTCGTCGTGAATCTCTTCATCACGAGCCGCAACGTCTACACGCTCCCGCGGAAGATCTGGGATGGCATTCAGGATAATATCAATCCCGCCGTCGCGGCGGTCGCCACGCTGATGATCCTGCTCACGGTTCTCATCATGGTCGCGCGGACGACGCGCCGCACGGGCGATGACGGCGCGCGCTGAGAGCGTGGCGATTGGCCTGCATCGACACCATCCAACGCACAAAGAGGAGCCCATGCACGACGATCAAACGTTCCAGCAGGATTGCCTCGCGCTCTTCCGCGAGCAGGTCGAGGGACGCACGTTCAACCGCCGCGCCTTCCTTTCGGCGCTCGCGATACTCGGCGTATCGCCGGCACTGTTCCGGCTCACGCCCGCGCAGGCGCAATCGAAGGAAATCGTCGTCGTCAATTTCGGCGGCGATGCCGTGCCGGCGATGACCAAGGCGTGGGCCGATCCGTTCAACAAGACGTCGGCGGTGAAGGCGGTCGTCGATGGGTCCGGACCTTCGTCGGCGAAGATGAAGGCGATGGTCGAAAGCGGCAAGGTGACGTGGGACGTCGTCGACCGCAACCTGATCGCCGGGCTGGAGCTCGGCCGGCAGAACCTGCTCGAAAAGATCGACTACACGATCGTCGACAAGTCGAAGGTGCGGCCGGATCACGCCGGCGAGTGGGCGGTCGGCTCCTACATCTACGCCAACGTGCTCGCCTATCAGACGGACGCGTTCGGCGGGCGCACGCCGAAGACATGGAAGGATTTCTACAACGTCAAGGATTTTCCCGGCAAGCGCACGATGCGCAAGCATATCGACGGGCAACTGGAGACCGCGCTGCTCGCCGACGGCGTGCCGCCGGACAAGCTCTATCCGCACGACGAGAAGCGTGCGCTCGACAAGATCAGGTCGATCAAGACGGACGTCTTCTTCTGGAGCACCGGCGCCGAGAGTCAGCAGC
>JBKPOL010000491.1:0-8473 GCA_046733075.1 Pseudomonadota bacterium
TGTATAAGAGACAGGGTAAGAGATGATCTTCCGGCAATCAATGTAGACCGGACTCGCCCAGCCGGACGTGAGGATGTAAGGTTTGGCGGCATTGAAATGAACCGCCTCGATCTCGAGCAACATCTTCGCCGTCGTTTCGGCGATCAAGGCGGGCTCGGCAAAGCTGAATGCGGGGATCATCACTGGATCCTCAGGCGGAAAGGACCGCGGATTATCGCATCGTCTTCGAGAGGCGTTCCTTGGCCGCGTGCTGCCCCACCCGTTTCCGCGTCGGCTCCGCAATTACCATTGACGCCGCGAAGTGCAGAGTGGCAAGCGGTTACCGCCAGCGCAGGCGATCAGGCAGGTACTGGCGGCCTCACCAAGCTATTCCGATTTTGCAACCGATCGACCGCGGTACGGGCATAGTGGCACGCCGGGAGGGGTGCCGGGTGGATCGATCAGGAACCTCGACACCCCACAAAAACATCAACGATCCGGTTGACAAAGGCCCGCCGCACGAGAGCCAATTGCAACAGGCGGCAGAACCGGGATGGCTGACACACCCGGCGCGGGTTCGTACCTGATCATCCGGAGTCGTTCACAGCAAATCAGGAGGACGTTCATGGAAGCGCAACTCAATGCATTGGCGGCAAGTGCAGCCGACAACGACAAGGTAACGGCGTATGGCTGGAAAGCACTCGCCGGATCAGTGATCGGCTATGCAATGGACGGCTTCGACCTCCTGATTCTGGGCTTCATGTTGCCGGCCATATCCGCGAGCCTCGGCCTGACCAGCACGCAGGCGGGCTCGCTGGTGACCTGGACCTTGATCGGCGCCGTCGCAGGCGGGCTCATCTTCGGCACGATGAGCGATCACTATGGGCGCATTCGCGTGATGACGTGGACGATTCTCATCTTCGCGGTATTCACGGGTCTATGCGCGTTCGCACAAGGCTATTCCGACCTTCTCGTCTATCGAACGATCGCCGGCATCGGACTCGGTGGAGAGTTCGGCATCGGCATGGCGCTCGCGGCGGAAGCGTGGCCGGCGAGCAAGCGTGGACGCGTGTCCGCGTACGTCGGGCTCGGCTGGCAGGCGGGTGTCCTTCTGGCGGCGCTGTTGACCCCGTTGTTGCTGCCGGTGATCGGCTGGCGAGGCATGTTCCTGGTCGGCCTGCTGCCGGCGATCGTCGCATTCATCGTGCGCAAGACACTCGACGAGCCGGAGATCTTCGTCAAGCGCGTCAAGAGTGCTGAGAAGAAGGAGAACCCCTTTCGCCTGCTCGTCAAGGACGCGCAGACCACGCGCACGAGCCTGGGGATTGTCATCCTGTGCTCGGTTCAGAACTTCGGCTATTACGGGATGATGATCTGGATGCCGACGTACCTTTCGACGAAGCTCGGCTTCAGCCTAACCAAGTCGGCGATGTGGACGTCGGTGACGATCATCGGCATGGCGTTCGGCATCTGGGCGTTCGGGCAACTGGCCGATCGCATCGGCCGCAAGCCCAGCTTCCTGATCTTCCAGATCGGTGCGTTCGCCATGGTGCTCATTTATTCCCAGCTCACCGATCCCTTCCTGCTGCTCTGGATCGGCGCCGTCATGGGAATGTTCGTCAACGGCATGCTCGGGGGCTACGGCGCCTTGATGTCGGAGGCCTATCCGACGGTGGCGAGAGCGACGGCTCAGAACGTGCTGTTCAACATCGGACGCGCCGTGGGTGGACTGGGCCCGCTCGTCGTCGGTGCGCTGGCTGCCAAGTACTCGTTCACCGCCGCGATCGCATTGCTCGCCTCGATCTACCTGATCGACGCGATCGCAACGGTGTTTCTCATCCCCGAACTCAAAGGCAAGGAACTCGAGTAGCAAGCATCATCGGGAGGGCGCGACATGACGCAATTGCTCACTATTACGGCGCCCGACGACCTGCACGCGCATCTTCGCGACGGCGAGATGCTGAAGATGGTCGTTCCTGCAACGGCACGGCAGTTTGCGCGCGCCATCGTGATGCCGAACCTGAAGCCGCCCGTCACCACGACGGCGACGGCTGACGCCTATCGATCGCGGATCGTGCAGGCGGTGCCTGCCGGCGTGTCGTTCGAGCCGCTGATGACGCTCTATCTGACGCCGCATACGTCGGCGAGCGAGGTCGAAGCGGCCAGGCGGAGCGGTTTCGTGCACGCGGTCAAGTATTACCCGGCTGGGGCGACGACGCATTCCGACGCCGGCGTCACTTCGGTCGAGCAAACGTTTCCCGCGCTCGAGGCCATGCAGTGCGTGGGGTTGCCGCTGCTCGTGCATGGCGAGGCAACGGCGCCCGATGTCGACGTGTTCGAGCGGGAGCAAGCGTTCGTCGATACGACGCTCGCACAGATCGTGCGGAGGTTTCCGACGTTGAAGGTCGTCGTCGAACACGTGACGACGGCGCATGCCGTTGACTTCGTGCTCGGTGCCGGACGCAATGTCGCCGCGACGATCACGCCGCAACACCTGCGTTACAACCGCAACGCGCTGTTCCAGGGCGGCCTCAGGCCTCATTACTACTGTCTGCCCGTCTTGAAGCGCGAACGGGATCGCGAGGCTCTGGTCCAGGCGGCCACCAGCGGCAACCCGAAGTTCTTTCTCGGAACGGATACCGCGCCGCATGCCCGGCATACCAAGGAGGCGGCGTGTGGATGCGCGGGCATCTACAGCGCCGAGAATGCCCTCGAACTGTACGCCGAAGCCTTCGATGCGGCGGGTGCGCTCGACCGGCTCGAGGCTTTCGCGAGTTTCAACGGTGCCGACTTCTATGGTTTGCCACGCAATTCCGGCAAGGTTCGCCTGGCACGGGAAACAACCCGTGTCGCAGACCGCGTGGGCAAAGGGGACATCGAAGTGGTGCCGATGGAGGCGGGGAGCTCGCTCGCCTGGCGCTTCCTCGGGCGCGAATAGACATTCCGAGGAATCACTCATGTCGATCGAACGGGCCGTTCATTTTTCCACGGGTTTTCCGGTCGGCAATGCGCCGTGCGTGGTGCGCAGCAACCGGCAGATCAACGATCGCTATTGGCACCTCGTGCTCGATGCGCCGGCGCCGTTGTACTACGCGGCTCCCGGCCAGTTCTTTCATTTGCTGTGCCCGCCGACGACGGGTAACGATCCGTATCTTCGCCGACCGATGAGCGTTTATCGCGTGTCCCCTGAAGAGCGGGCGATCGAGTTTCTCTACAACGTCGTCGGCATGGGTACGCGATCGCTTGCGCGCATCAAGCCAGGCGAAGTGATGAGCGCGCTGGGTCCGCTGGGTGTCGGGTTCACGCTGAAGCCGACCTATCGCCACATCCTGATGGTCGCGCGTGGCGTGGGTCTCGCGACGATGGCGGCCGTCGTTCCATGGGCGCGCCGCCGCAAGATCAAGGTGACCGCATTGCTGTCGGCGCGTTCCCCCTGGGACCTGATGGAGCGCGAATTCACTCAGCACGAACAGATCACTGTCCATGCCGTCTTCGATCAGGATGGGTCTTCCTCGGTGGAACGGGTGGAAGCCTTGCTGGAGGCGATCGTGCTGGAAGATCGTCCCGACATCACATTTACCTGCGGGTCGAATCGCCTGATGAAAGTGCTGCAAAAGGTAGGCAGCAGGTACGCCATCCCAGGGGAGATCGCGCTCGAGCAGCAGATGGCATGCGCGCTCGGTGTTTGCCTGTCCTGCGTGCGAGCGATCCAGGTGAACGGCGAAACGGTCCACAAGCGGGTCTGCTGCGACGGCCCCGTGTTCGACGTACAGCAGGTGCACGGCACGTGGGTGCACGGCTGAAGCTCAGGAGCATACGACCATGGTTGATCTGTCGGTCAGAATCGGCGCGCTGACGCTCAAGAATCCGGTCATGCCGGCGTCAGGCTGCTTTTCGCACGAGTTCGGAAAGGTCTTCGATCTTGGACGACTGGGAGCGCTCGTCACCAAGAGCGTTTCACCCAAGCTGCGCAAGGGCAACGCGATTCCCCGCGTGAGTGAGGTGGCACATGGGATGCTCAACTCGATCGGAATCCCGAGCAAGGGCATCGCGAACTACGTGGAAGAAGTGGCGCCGCTGTTTCGCGCGTACGCCGCTCCCCTCGTTGCCAGCATCTCCGCGGACACCGTCGAGGAATTCGGCGCCGCCGCCGCGGCGATCACCGTGCCGGGCGTCGCGGCGATCGAAGCCAACATCTCCTGTCCGAATCTGGAGGCGCATGGGCACGCCTTCGCGATGAGGTCCGATTCGACGCGGGCCGCGGTCGCCGAAATCAAGAAGCAAACCACACTTCCGGTATGGGCCAAGCTCACGCCCAACACCGGGGACATCAAACCGATCGCCAAAGCTGCCGAGGAGGCCGGCGCCGACGCGATCGTCGTCGCCAACACGATTCTCGGCATGTCGATCAACGTCAACAATTTCCGGCCGACGCTTGGGAACGTCATGGGCGGACTTTCCGGCGCGGCGATCAAGCCGATTGCCCTGCGCCTTGTCTTTCAGTGCGCCGAGGTCGTGAAAATTCCCATCATCGGATGCGGCGGAATCTCGAGCGGTGACGACGTCGTCGAATTCATGCTCGCGGGCGCGACGGCAGTGCAGGTCGGGACAGCCTCGTTCATCCAGGCCGATGCAATGGTCCGGATCATCGAGGAGCTGCAGGCGTTCTGCGCGGTGCGAGGGATCGAACAGGTTTCCGAATTGACGGGCAAGGTCGACGTCGAACACGAGCCTATCGAGTGGTAGCTCCCATGAACGCGCGCAAGCCCATCGACCAAAGCTACAGCGAGATCGCGACTGTGCTCTTCGAGCATATCCGTTGGCTGAGCCACGATGGCCCCGGAGTGACTCGACCGTCGTACAGCGATGTGGAGACCGACACGCTCGCGTACCTCGAGAAGGCCGCGAAGGCGGACGGGCTCGAAACGTCGCATGACGCTGCGGGCAACCTGTGGATGACTGTTCCCGGAAGGGATACCAAGCGTTCGCGAGTGATGACGGGTTCCCACGTCGATTCCGTACCCAAGGGTGGCAACTACGACGGATTGGCAGGGGTCGTCGCCGGATTGGTATGCGGCATCCGGATGCGGCGCGAAGGCAGGGTGCCGGGTCGACCCTTCACGACCATTGCTCTGCGTGGCGAGGAGAGCGCCTGGTTCGGCAAGCCGTACCTCGGCTCGGCCGCGCTGCTCGGTCGGCTCACCGAGCAGGATCTCTCGCTCAAGCATCGGGATACCGGCTATCCGCTGATGTTCTACATGCGCGAGGCGGGTGCCGATCCGCAGCGCCTCGCGCGCGGCGAGCCGCTGGTCGACCTCGGGTCGATTGCCGCGTACCTTGAGCTCCACATCGAACAGGGACCGATACTCGAAGGATCGGGGTATCCGCTCGGCGTCGTCACCGGCATCCGGGGCAACTTCAGGCACCGCGCTGTTCGCTGCATCGGAACTACCGGGCATTCCGGCGCCGTGCCGAAGCGGATGCGCCAGGATGCCGTGTTCGCCGTTGCGGATCTTCTTTCACGCATCGAGGAGGCGTGGGACGAGTGGCTTGCGCAAGGACACGATCTTGTCGTGACGACCGGAATGATCCAGACCAATGCGGCGACGCACGCGCCCTCGGTCATTCCGGGCGAGGCGACATTCAGTCTCGAGGCACGCAGCGAGTCCAGGGAAACGCTGGATGGATTCCGCAATGCCGTGGTCGCGGAGTGCGAGGCCATCGGGAACGCGCGTGGCGTCCGCTTCGAATTCGACCAGCCGGTGTTCTCCGCGCCGGCGATGATGGACGCGCGCCTGGTCGAGCAGCTGGTGAACATTTGCGAACGTTCCGGGCTGCGGTATATCCGGGTGCCCAGCGGCGCGGGTCACGATGCCGCCCTGTTCGCCAACGCGGGCATTCCGGCCGGCATGATCTTCGTTCGCAATCAGCACGGCTCGCACAATCCGGACGAAGGCATGCTGATCGAGGACTTCATGATGGCGACCGATGTTCTGTACCAGGCTGCGATTGCGATTTGAAGCGTCACGAGTGACATCGAAGGACCGACCATGCAAACCTACATCGAGCCCCGGTTGATCTCGGACATGACCGCGCGGATCCTGCTGGAAACGGGCGCGATGCCCTTCAACGCGGAGCTGCCCTTCGTCTTTACGTCCGGCTGGCAAGTCCTGTCTATGTGGATTGCCGGAGGGTCGTTTCCTTTCCCACCTCGCGACAGATGTTGACGCAGCTTGCGGCCCGCGAGATCGAACGGCGGATCGGCGTTTCGAACATCGACTCGGTCGTGGGCGGTGAGGCCGCGGGCATACCGTTCGCCGCGTGGATCGCCGATGCGCTCCGTGTGCCGATGCAGTTCGTGCGCAACCAGCACAGTGGGCTGCGCAGCACGGCGGATTGTCGCAGTTGCCCGACTTCACGGACTGGCCACGCCATACTACGCGTCGGCTGCGTCTTCCACGTCTACAGTCACCAGTCCATCCGGGGGGTTCATCCGTGCCTATCGATGCTTCTACGACGCTTCCTGACCGAACTCCGCCGGCCGACAACTCCGAGCAGATCGCGGAGTGGAATGGCGCATTGGGCGCGCGGTGGGTCTCGATGCAGCGGGAGATCGACGCGATCGTGGCGCCATTCGGCGCTGCGGCGCTCAAGCTCGCCGCGCCGCGTCCGGGAGAGCGGGTCATCGACGTTGGCTGCGGATGCGGCGATACCTCGATCGAAATCGCGCGCATCGTCGGCAAGGCGGGCGCAGTCCTCGGAGTGGACGTATCGCAACCGATGCTCGACGTCGCTCGGTCTCATCCGGCATTGGCCGAGTTGCCGCAGCTCTCGTTCCTGGAAGGCGATGCCTCCCAGGCCGACTTTCCGACCAACACCGATCTGCTGTTCTCGCGCTTTGGCGTGATGTTCTTCAGCGAACCTGCGCAGGGCTTCAGCCATATGCGAACGTCGCTGCGACAAGGCGGCCGATGCGTGTTCGCCTGCTGGCGAGCGCCGCGTGACAATGCTTGGGCGATGGTTCCTCTCTCCGCCGCACGCATGGCCATGGGTGTCAAGCCAACCCCCGCCGATCCCAACGCCCCCGGACCTTTCGCGTTCGCCGATGAGGAAAGGCTGCGGGGCATCCTCGCCGCGGCGGGGTTTGACGCCATCGACGTGCAGCGCATGGACGTGCCGCTCGCGCTGGGCGCGTCGCCGCGCGTTGCGGCCGAGCACGTGCTGCAAATCGGACCCGCTTCCCGCTTCGTGCGCGAGGTCGGCGTCGATCACCTGCCGGTCATTCTCGCTGCTGTCGAACGGGCGCTGAGCGAGGTTGCCGCGCCTGACGGCCATGTGAGCCTGAACGGTTCGACCTGGATCGTGTCGGCTTCGAACCCCGCCTGATCGCGCATCGGTTTCGACGCGAAACGGCGCAACGAAGTGAAGGCGAAGCTGCGGTGACTTCGTCCGCAGCGAAGCACTGAGGCGAATCGGGCGCGCGCTGCTTGGACAACATCACGCACACCCTCATCGGCGCGCTGATCGGAGAAGGGGCGGCAAGAAGCGCTCCGCCTGCTGCGAGCGAGCGGCAGGGCGCGAGTCGTCGCATCATGTTCCTATGCGTGATGATCGTTGGGAGCAACGTGCCCGACAGCGATTTGCTCTACTCGTTCGGCAGCGGCGACAAGCTAGCCTATCTGCTCGAGCATCGCGGACATACGCACACCGTTGTCGGTGCGCTGGCCGCGTCCGCGCTGATGCTGATCGCGTGCGCGTTCTGGCAGCGCTGGCGCGACATGTCGCTACCCTCGGCGGATTGGCGTCGCCTGACACTGCTGGCACTGCTCGCGCCGCTGCTGCATATCGCCATGGACGCGCTCAACACGTACGGCGTCCATCCATGGTGGCCAGTGGACAACCGCTGGTTCTATGGTGACTCGGTGTTCATCGTGGAGCCATTGTTCTGGGCATGTGCCGCTCCACTCGCGTTCCTGCTGAGGAGCCTCGTTGCGCGTGGCCTCATCGTCCTGGTCCTCCTCACCGCCGTCTACCTGGCGTTCACGACCGACATGGTTGCTCGGGGTTCGATCGCGTTCTTTTTCGTACTCGCTCTCGCCATGCTGGGTATCGGTCGCTTTTCGTCAGCGCGCATCGCGCTTTCTGCCGCCATTGGCGGATATGTCGTTGTTGGCAGCGTGTTCGCAATCGCCAGCCGACAGGCGATCGCCCGTGTCGATGCGGATGCCGTCACCCAATCGGCGGGCTGGACAACAGTCGATCGCATTCTCACGCCGCTGCCGATGAATCCGCTGTGTTGGGAACTGATCCTCGTGCAGTCGGACGGTGAACGCTACGCGCTCGGAAGGGCGAGCGTCTCGATCGCAGCGTCGTTGCAGTGTCCGCCCGCCCTGGGCGATCGGATCACCGCGCCCCTGCGACAGGTCGGGCTGCCTGACACGCCGTTCATCCATTGGCGAGGACAGATTGTCGCGTCCCGGGATCGGCTGCAGGC
>JBKPOL010000492.1:0-9129 GCA_046733075.1 Pseudomonadota bacterium
CTGGTGGCCTGGTATGCATGCTCGATCTGCAGCACGTTCGCGATACCGATCAGGTAAGCCTTCTTCGCCTCGTCAGACGACTTCACCCAATGCTCGCCGGTGACCATCGGCACGTCGTCCGCGCGGGCCGTGCCGGTGAGCAGCAACAAATTCAGGCAGGCAGCCAGTGCGACGGCGTGCCAGTATCTCTTGGCCATGATCGGTTCCTCCGCGTGGGCCGGCGCGATTCGCTGGCGACGACGGCATGCTACGAAGCGGAATAGTCGCGGTCTTCGCTTTTCTCGACACGTCGCCCATGATCGAATCGAACCGCGTGCGATAGCCGGCTCCCACGCGCGCTTCCGACATTCACGTACGACGCTCGTCACCGTCGTTTGCCCATCGCGGGCTCGGCATGGCGACGCCCAGGCGCACCGACAACACGCGCAGCGCGAGGACCATGATCGCGCCGGCGATCGCCGCGGTGCCGTATTCGAAGTCTTGGTGAAGACACGCGACGAACACGAGGGCGCCGGCGAGCGACGCGGTCGCGTAAAGACCGCCGGGGCGAAACAGGTCGGGAATCTCGTTGACGACGATGTCGCGCAGGACTCCACCCGTCGTACCTGCAATCACCCCCATCAGCACGGCAACGACGAGGGGCGCGTCATGCGCGAGCGCGATGCCGGCGCCAGTTACGGTAAACAGCGCGAGGCCGAGCGCATCCATCCTGACGGATCGCCGGTGCACCTCGGTGGCGAGCTCGAATACCCGAA
Organism: Pseudomonadota bacterium; assembly: GCA_046733075.1. Lineage (GTDB taxonomy): Bacteria > Pseudomonadota > Gammaproteobacteria > Burkholderiales > Casimicrobiaceae > VBCG01. Next base: position 756 of record JBKPOL010000492.1, read on the forward strand.
CGCTGTAGACGAACGGCACCGCGATGACGAGGATCGCGACCAGGAACCACCAGTTCGCCATCCAGTAGAACGGGCGGTTGTCGAGCAGCAGGTCGCGCAGCGTGCCACCGCCGAACGCGTTGACGCACGCGAGGGCGAACGTGCCGACGAGATCCATCCGTTTGTTGGATGCGATGATCATCCCGGCGATCGCCGACGCCACCACGGCGGCGGCCTCGACGATCTGCAGCACCAGCTCGCTGCTCACGCCGGCAAGCGCGGCCTGCATGTTACGTGACGAGGCGGACGATCATCGTTCCCGACGTCGTGAAGAATGTGACCGATCGCGACCGTCCCGGATAGCGGTGGACCTCGAGTGCCCCGAGCCGGCAATCCGGCCCAACGACAAGCGTTCGGATAGCGCGACAACGCGCTCGGCACCATCTCATATGCGTTCGCCCTTCAACCGCTGAGGCCGTTCACCGGGTCTCGCGAAGCGTGCACCTCGCGCGTCGCGATGACTTCGCAATTCGCGACACGCTTGCGCGCACGCGTCGCGCGTACGTCGTCGGTTCGAGTGGGTACTTCAGTCGGGGAGCGTGGGCGCGTTTCTGGAGGAACCGCCGAAGCCCTGCGGGTCCGGGGTGCGAGCGAGGGCCAGATCATCGGGCAGACTGTAAAGCGCCGGCAGTGCACGGTTCAGCCGGTCGCGCTCCTGCTCGAGCGCGGTGTCACGATAGTCGGGCAGCGTTGCGATCAGGTTGACGAGCATCGACTGCAGCCGCCGCGCGACCTGCACGCTGCCCGCGCCGAAATTGCGGATCTCCGTGCAGGAGAGCTGCACGAAATCGTCCCAGTTCGGCGTGCGGAAGATGACGCGCGTTCGGCGTGCGTCGTCCACGACCTCTTCCCGATGCAATTCGCGCTTGCCGACTTCGCGCAGCAGTCGATGGATCTGGTCGATCGCCACGACGGCGGTTGTTGGGTCGTTGATGGCGGGGGAAAGCGCCTTGAGCGCGATGTCGACGAGGATGCGGAACGCGAAGAGGGGGTCCTGCTCCATCGTCCGTTCGCCGCCGAATGCGACCGCGGCGCGGAGCGTGCGATCGTCGATGCGTGCCGCGCCGTGATATAGCGCGAAGAGCGGCTCGCCCGACGCGACGAAGTCACCGACCTGCGGCACGAACTCGACGACACCGTCGGTCCGCCTCGCCGCATCGACGAGCGTCTCGAGGTCCACGGCAAGCACGATCTCGCATTTACCGACATGGCGCACGATGCGCGACGGACGCTCGCGTTCGGCCGGCGGGTTGTTTCTTGGCCGCGCTGCATCGGGCGCCGGGCGCGGATACACGGATTCGATCACCGCCAGGCCCTCGTCGCCTACGTGCGCGACGATGCTGATTGGCCGCAGCAGCCGCGCCGCATGATCGATCAGGAACAGAAAGGTCGCCATGCAGACGATGGCGAGCGCACCGGTCAGAATGGTCGCGAGGTCCCAGACCTTCAATTCCACGCGATTCAGCGCCATCAGCGCGAAGAGCAGCGTGAACACGAAGATGCCGACGCTGTAACGCACGACGTTGTCGCGCAGAAGCGTTGTCGCTATGACCCGCGGCGTGAGCTGTCCGCCAGCGACCTGGATCGCGACGAGCAATGATCCGAACGTGAACACGAGGAACGAAAGCGTCAACGTGATCGTCGTCTCGTACAGCGACTGCGCGCCGACTGCGCCGAGACCCGAGATGCGCCAGCCGAGCAGCTCGTCGAGCGTTCGCAACGTCGGCGTGATCGCCAGCACGAGGACGATCGCGACGAACGGAATCGTCCAGAGCGCGGAGCGCATGTAGCTGTGCGTACGGAAGAAGCGGCTCCACAACAGCTTGCGCTTGATGTACCGCTCGATGCGGCGCCACCCGGTGCTTGCGCCGACGGTGGCGTTCGAGCGCCATCCGCGAGCCGGTCGTGGCGGAGAAGGCACGAGCATGGTCACGACATGCGCACGTGCGCATCGACGACCCGAGGCGCGGGGCCACGCGACCGGCGGCCTTCGCATACAGAAGGGCCGCTTGCAGAAACGGCGTCACCCGACAGGGCGCATTGCCTGTCCCGGCGTGGGGGATCGCGGCGTGGACCTCTATACCCTGTTGATAACGGCATCGGCGTTGAGCTCGGCGTGGCCTGCGCCGAATGCTCACGCGCCTCTTGGACGCGCGTCCTTGCAGATCGCGACAGCTGCCAGCCCGCGCTTCAGGTCCTGGAGACCGTGCCTGAACGCCGCGGCGCCGAATTCAGCGGGATGCGAGGCTTCGCTCGCCGGTAACCGTTACCGGCATTGACGGCATTCCATCATCCGTTCGGATCATCACCATGCTCGCGGACGTCCGAACTTCGAACGTGTCGAGCCTGAGCGCGGGCACGCCGCGAGTCGTGCCGGTGACGACGTCGTAGGCCCAGCCGCATTGCGCACATTCGACCTCGCGTCCTTGGAGTCTCCCCGCCGCAAGGTCGCCGCTGCAGCGGATGCAGGCGCTGTGGATCGCGAAGATCTCTCCATTGACGCGAAAGAGCGCAACCCGACGCTCGGTGACTTCGACTGCAAAGCCCGCGCCGGCCGGAATGTCCGGGAGCCGGGCGACATTAACGTAACGTTCCATGCCCGCGACCCTCCTTGTCGAGAATCGGTCGCAAGTTGCGTTCCTGCCTCTGCCTGGCTGTTGGGACCCGCGCCTATTCTTCGACGATGCGCGCCCCTGCCTCCTCCAGCAGTCGCTTGAATTCGGGCGACTCTCGAACGATCTTGCCGGCCGCCGCGCGCAGGCGGTCGATCGCTTCCGGCGGCAGAACGAACGACGTCGGAAGATTGTTCAGGTATTCGCGCTCCGCAGGATCGGCAAGCGCTGTGAACGAGACGTCGATGGCGTAAAGCCGCACGTTGGGTGAGCGCAGCAGGCGCGCGATCTCGGCATCCGTGTTGCCGGCAAGCGCGCGCGATTCACGCACGCGACGCATGGCGTCCCAGCGCGCGACGGTGTCGCGGAGCGTCTCCACCGTGTCGTAGGAGTAGTGATCGATCGGCACGCCGGTGGCCTTGATCAACAGCGAGAGCGACCCCGGCGGATATTCCGATTCGTCCCACTTGGTCGCGGGCGACGAGCGGGAGTTGACGATGAACACGATGATCCGCCGTACCGAGTCGAGCGGGGTGGCCTGCCCCAGGACGCTCGCTGCTTCCAGCGTGTCGAGCACTTCAAGCACGCCGCGCATGCCGAGGTTGTCGGAAAGGCCGCCGTCGAGCAGGTGGATATACGGACGATGGGTCGAGTCGCTGTACGAATTGAGGTCCGCAAGCCGCGCGAGCACGCGCGCGGCGGGCCGCGGCGCGGCGGCGGGATCGGAAAAGATTTGCAGGTACGGGGGCAGCATGTGATTGCAGGTGCCGCCGTAGTTGTTCAGCGTGACCGGCGAAAAGGCGAACGGCACCGCGGACGAGGCCGCTGCCGCCCGCGACAGTCGGACCGAATCGAGATTCGAGCACAGGAAATCGAACGTGCCCTGGTTGAATCCGATGCGTGCGCCCGTCGAGATGTCCGTCGCCGTCGCGACGACGAAAGGACCATGAGCGCGCTGGAGATCCGCGAACGTGGCGCCGTGGAAGAGAATCTCGTCGTACAGATCAGCCGCCGCTTCCGACCGTCCCCACGCCCAGTCGCCCGGGTTCAGCACGCGACGGATGATCTCGCCCTGGACATTGCGCTTCAGGAAGCTGGTCTCGAAGATGTCGAACAGGTGCTCGCCGTACAGCCCGAACGCGAGCGCCGTGAAGCTGCCGCCGGAAACGCCCGTTACGAGGTCGATCTCGTCGAGGAGCCGGCCGCGGTTACCTTTCGGACCCACGACGACCATGGGTCGCAACGCCTCGAGAACGCCGTAGGCGAACCCGGCGGCGCGCGTGCCGCCGCCGGAGAACGCGAGGATGATCAGGTTTTCCTTCGAGGTGCCGGCGCGGTCGTGGGTTGTGAACCGGTAGCCCGCCGCAGCATCGACCTCGGTAATTGGCGGATTCACCGGTCGGGTGGCGCAGCCGCTTGCGAACAGCAACACGACCCCGACCAGCCCGAGCAGCGGATGCAACGGGCGCGACTTCAAGCTACGGTCGGCACCGGGAATGGACATCTCGTGGTTGCACCGAATCGGACGGACAGACTGTAGCCGTCCCTTCATTGAGACGTCTTGGCAATTTGCGACACGTCGCTTGGCGCGTCGGGTCCTTGGCGGGGCCCAGACCCTCGGCCGACAATCCGGCCGCCTCAACTCTTCCACGATGTCGCGCTCGCGCATCGTGCGCATTTCCTATATGCCAGCCAGATTGGAACCCCTGCGCGCGGCGTTTGGCGCCTTGCCCGACGATGTGCTGCACAGCCTTCGCGACGTCGCGATGCACGTGGGGCACGTCGCGCCCAGCTTCACCGCGTGGGTCAAGCACGCGACGATTTGGGAGCTTGACCGTCGAGCGGGCGTCCATTACTACCTGCTGTTCCCCGAGGAGGTCGCGGATCCCGACGAGTTCGTCCGCGGCGCGGAGCGGGCGCTGGCAGAGATCCGGCACGCCCTCGGAGGAAGTTGCTGTGACCTTAGACTGACAAGCCTGTCGGATGCGCTGGGATGTATGGTCCGGTGGTCTGAACGCTACAAATGAAACAAAAAACAGGCCGTGGGTGTCGCGAATTGCAAATATCCAGTCTCCGAGCGGATATACCATACACGACCCGTAGAGAAGTGCGCACGCGACCTGGGAGGCAGCAGCGGTGGGGCAAGCAGCTAGTGGTACCGATCTTTGCCCGCCCGAGGCACTCGATCGCTGGGGTCAGTATGTCGGATCGCTGACCGAGGTGCCGGCGCTGCTCCGAGCGCTCGGCGCCGATCCCGCCGAGGTTTTGGCGAGCGCCGGACTGACGTCGCATTCGCTCGCGAAGCCCGAGAACCGCATCAGCTACGCGTCGTTCGGCCGACTGTTCGCTAATGGCGCCAAGGCCACCGGTCATCCGTTGTTCGGCCTGATGGTCGGCCGAATATACCGTACCGAGAGCATCGGCGTTCTCGGCGACGTGATGCGCAACTGCGAGACGCTGGGCGAGGCGCTGCAGCTTCTCACCGTGCACCAGCACGTCAACAGTGGCGGAGGCATCGCGTTCATGCTGAGGCGCGGTCCGGTCGTCGATCTCGGACACGCGGTTTATTATCCCGGCGCCGTCGGCGTCGACCAGATAATCGACGGGTGCCTGGCCGCAGGGTTCAATTTCGTTCGCGAGCTCGTTGGAGCGTCCTGGCGTCCCACCGAGGTCTTCCTGCCGCATTCGCGGCCGCTGAGCTCGGTTGCCTATCGGGAATTCTTCGGCACCGAGCCGCGGTTCAACGCCGACATGGCCGCAATGCGCTTCCCCGCCTACTGGCTCGACCGTCCGGTAGCCGGCGCGAGCGCCGAGCGCAAGGCTCTCGCGCTTGCCCGCCTGGAAATGTTCCAGGCGGGCGTAGTGATGCGGTCTTATCGCGGACTTCGGGTGTTGCTGATGAGCGGGAAATGCTCGGGCGACGACCTCGCGCAGCTTCTCGATTTGCATCGGCGCACGCTTAACCGGCGACTCCGCGAGGCCGGCACCACCTTCCAGGCGGTGCTCGACGACGTCCGCTTCGAGGTGGCACGCCAGCAGTTGCTCTACACCGATCAGTGCATGGACGACGTCGCCGCCTCGCTCGGTTACTCGGCAGTGGCCCCATTCATGCGGTCGTTCCGGCGATGGTCGGGCACGACGCCCGGGCATTGGCGCCGTCGCGCAACGCACCACAACGGTCCGCCCACATCGCTTCTGGACGGTAAGCCGGCGGAGGCGCAAGCCTGGAAAGCTCCCAGGAGTTATCTCGTCGATCCGATTCCGTTGCGCGACCGGCTGTGGCCTGCGGCATGAGGTCCTGGAGCCCGACCGGCTGAAGAGTCGGCTCCGGCGGGCAACCGAACGTGCCTTCGTTGCCTCCGCGAGGCCTCGCGTGGCTCGTGTTCGCCACGATGACGATGTTGATGGTGTTCGACCATGTCGATCGCCAGGTCGTCGCGTCGATGTTCCCGTTCCTCAAGGGACACTGGAGCCTGAGTGATGCGGAACTCGGCGCGCTCGTGTCGGTGGTCCCGGTGATCGTCGCCGTCGGCACGATCCCGCTGTCGCTGCTCGCTGATCGATGGGGACAGGTCCGGAGCCTTGTCCTGATGGCGTTGGTCTGGAGTTTCGCGACGATCGCCTGTGCGTTCGCGACGCGCTACGACGAGTTGCTTGTCGCGAGGGCAATCATTGGGGTGGGCCAGGCGGCTTACGGGTCCGTGGGCTGCGCGCTGCTCGCAACGATGTTTCCCGAGCGCGTGCGGAGCACGGTCCTCGGCGCGTTTCTCGTTGCCGGACTCGTTGGAGCAGTTGCGGGCGTTATGCTCGGCGGTATGGTGACCCATCACTGGGGTTGGCAGGCCGGATTCGTCGTTGCCGGCGCACCGGGAGTCATGCTCGCCATTCTCTTCTACGCTGCTGCGAGAAAACTCCCCGCATCCGCGCCGGCGCGGCCGGCGCACGTGGACGGCGTTTGGCGTGCCGCTGCCGCAATCTTCATCGAGATCGGCAAGGCGCGCAGCGCACCGCTTGCGTGCGTTGGTGCGGGACTCCAGCTGGTGTCGGTTTCCGCGATGTACGCGTGGCTTCCGAGCTTCCTCAATCGGGAGCACGGTCTCTCGATGGGCGACGCCGGTGTCGGCGCTGGTCTCATCGTGCTTGCCGGGGTGCCGGGGGCGGTGGCGTTCGGTCTTCTCGCTGACCGATTGACACGACGCTTCACGTCGGCGCGCCATTACCTGGCGGCCGTCGCCGCACTTCTGACGGCGCTCTTTACGTTCACGGCGTTCGGTATCGCGGAAGGCGATCGCGTCCGGTTGTCGTTGCTCGTGCTGGGTGCCGCGACGATGCCGGGGATCGTGGGCCCGGTCACTGCGGCAGTGCTCGAAGTGGTGTCGCCCTTCGCCAGGGCGACCGCAGCTGCGGTGCTCGCCGCCATGCAGAATCTGTTCGGCCTTGCGCTTGGGCCCATAATGATCGGCATGTTGTCGGATCGCTTCGGACTGGCATTCGCAATGAGCGTCGTACCGCTGTTTTCAGCTGCAGCCGGCCTGTTCTTCATTGCGGCGGCCCGTTCCTATGCGCGCGATCGCGCACGCGTCGACTCGGGCGAACCTCTCGCGACGCTGCGGCTCTCGGTCTAGGCCCTCGTTGCGCCCCACGCGTCGGTTCATGCATCGGCCGCTCCGTGAGCAGATCGCGGCGCTCGCATGCCGCCTCGCGGCGGTCGCGCTCGTCGCACTGGCGTCCGGATGCGCAACGCTGCCATCGCTCGACACGCGACGTGAAACGCATGCAATCACGAACACCGACGCAACGCGGCTCGGCAGCGCGGTCGTCGAAGCGGTCGGGCAACATCCGGCACAGTCGGGCATCTATGCGCTGACGGCGCCGACCGACGCGTTCGCGGCGCGCGTGATCCTCGCGTACACCGCGGAGAAATCGCTCGACATCCAGTACTACATCTGGCACGCCGACACGACGGGGCTTCTCCTGTTCGAGGCCGCGTGGCGCGCGGCGGACCGCGGCGTGCGCGTACGAATCCTCTTGGACGACGCGAACACCGGCGGACTCGACGAGATCATCGCCGCGCTTGCCACGCATCCGAACATCGAGGTGCGGCTCTACAACCCGCTCGTGCCGCGCTCGGCGCGGGCACTGAACTTCCTCACCGACTTCGGGCGGGTGAACCGTCGAATGCACAACAAGTCGTTCACGGCCGACAACGAGGTGACGATCGTCGGTGGGCGTAACGTCGGCAACGAGTACTTCGCGGCCGGAGAAGGTGTTGCGTTCACCGATCTGGACGTCATGGCGGTCGGCGCCGCCGTGCACGAGGTTTCGAACGCATTCGACCTGTACTGGAACAGCCCTTCATCGTACCCGGCGACGAGCCTTCTGGCGCCTGCCGGAGTGGACGCGCGCACTACGCTGGATGCGAGGTTTGCCGCCGTGCATGCCGATGCAGCGTCCGCTGCGTATGTCGAGATACTCAGGCGAACGGTCCTCGTGCAGCAATTGATCGCGAAAGCGCTGCCGCTCGAGTGGGCATCGACGCGAGTCGTGCGCGACGATCCGGCGAAAACGCTCGACGCGAACGGGAGCCGCGACGTGCTGCTGCTATCGGATCTCCTGCCCGCGATCGGCCAGCCGAAAGCGTCGTTCGATCTCGTATCGCCGTACTTCGTCCCCGGCGAGGCAGGTACGGCGGCGCTGGTGCAGGCCGCACGGCGCGGCGTGAA
>JBKPOL010000493.1:0-5665 GCA_046733075.1 Pseudomonadota bacterium
CTGTGGAAGAGCGTGCACGAGATCCACAACTCGCTCGAGGGCGAAGGCGACGACGGACAGCCGGCACCCAAGACCGCGGGATTCGCCGGCGTGCTCGTGCAGATCGCCCTGATCGACATCGTCTTCTCGCTCGATTCCGTGGTTACCGCCGTCGGCCTTGCCGACCAGGTTTCGGTCATGGTTCTCGCGATCGTCATCTCGGTCGCCGTGATGATGGTCTCCGCGCGGGCGATCGGCGAATTCGTCGACGCGCACCCGACGATCAAGATGCTCGCCCTGGCGTTCCTCGTGCTGGTCGGCGTCACGCTGATCGCCGAAGGTTTCGACGCCCACGTACCGAAGGGCTACATCTACTTCGCGATGGCGTTCTCCATCGCCGTCGAAATGCTCAACATCCGGATGCGGAATCGTCGCGGCCGGTCCCCGATCAAGCTGCGCCGTCAGCAGCCATGAGCCACGGAGCACTCGAATGAACGAAATCAGGCGTGCAGGCGAACGCGGACATGCAAACCATGGGTGGCTCGATTCCTACCATACGTTCTCGTTCGCCGATTACTACGACCCGCATCACATGGGATGGAGCGTGCTCCGCGTCGTCAACGAGGATCGCGTGCAGCCAGGGAAGGGTTTCGGCACACATGGTCACCGTGACATGGAGATCGTGAGCTACGTGCTCGAGGGCGCACTCGGTCATAAGGATTCGATGGGCAATGGATCCACGATCCGGCCGGGTGACGTGCAGCGGCTGTCGGCAGGCACCGGCATGATGCACAGCGAGTTCAATTACGAGAAGGAAGGCGTCACGCATTTCCTGCAGATCTGGATCGAGCCGAATACGCGAGGCATTGCCCCGGCCTATGAGCAAAAGCACTTCGGCGATGAGGAAAAACGCGGTCGCCTGCGGCTCGTTGCCTCACCGGACGGCCGCGACGGCTCGGTTTCGATCCATCAGGATGCGCTGTTGTTCGCGGGTCTGTTCGATGGCGACGAGCACGCGCGGCATGTGCTCGGCGCCGGTCGCAAGGGGTTCCTGCATGTCGCCAGAGGGAGCATCGTTGCCAACGGTCAGCGACTATCGGCAGGCGATGCGCTGAAGACCGACGAGCCCGAGATCGAGATCAAGGGCGGAATGGGCGCGGAGGTCCTGCTGTTCGATCTTCCCGGCGAGCGCGGCGCTTGAAGGGAAGCGGGCTCCGCGCCCGAGGCGGTTCGGCAAGGCCCGCGGGCACGTTCGCCCCGAACCGCCGCCAGCTATTGCCGTTCGGGCAATGCGTCCAGATATACGAGAGTGATTCCCGACGGCACGTGTGCCTCTGCGCTGCCGGCCCCGACCTATATTCCTGAACCGGTGACCCCGTGCCCCAGCCGATCCTTCGCCGCAGCGACCCAGCCCCGGGCGGCCGCATTCCTACACCCGGAACGAACAAACCGGGCGCCGGTGGCGAAACGAAAATGCCGCCGGGTCGCGCCTGGATCTGGTTCGCCATCGCGCTGCTGCTCAACTTCGCCGTTGCGCGCTTCCTCCTTCCGAGCCCCGGGTCGCCCCTCCTGCTGCCGTACACGATCTTCAAGGAGCAGGTAAGCAAGGGCAACGTGGCGGCGATCTTCAGCCGGGGTGAGACATTGACCGGGCTTCTGAAGACGCCCGTCACTTATCCGCCTGCCGAGGAAAAGGGCGCGACGCCACCAACGCCGCCGAAGGGCGAGCCACGCGTCTTGCGCAAGCCGCCTTCGAGAACGTCCGGTACTTTCACGACCACCGTTCCCTCGTTCGCCGGGCCCGGTCTCGAGCAGTTCCTGATCGACAACGGCGTGGAGATCAGCGCCGAACCGATCGAAGAAGGCGGTAATCCGCTGACCACGCTTCTCTTCGGCTTCGGTCCGGCGTTGCTGCTGATCGGCTTTTACGTGTGGCTGTTCCGACGGGCGGGCCAGGGCGGCGGTCTCGCGGGCGGACTGATGGGCATCGGCAAGAGCAAGGCGCGCCGCTTCGATCAGCAAAGCGACACGAAGGTCACGTTCAACGACGTGGCGGGCATTGACGAAGCCAAGAACGAGTTGGTCGAGATCGTCGACTTCCTGCGTGACCCTCCCAAATACACGCGCCTCGGCGGAACAGCGCCCAAAGGCGTGCTGCTCGTCGGCGCGCCCGGGACGGGCAAGACGCTGCTAGCCAAGGCCGTGGCGGGCGAGGCCGGCGTGCCGTTCTTCTCGATGAGTGCCGCTGAATTTGTCGAGATGATCGTCGGCGTGGGCGCGGCACGCGTGCGTGACCTCTTCAAGCAGGCGCGCGAGAACGCCCCGGCGATCATCTTCATCGACGAGCTTGATGCGATCGGCCGCGCACGCGGTCCAATGTCGATCGGCGCGTCCTCGGAACAGGAGCAGACGCTGAACCAGATCCTGACCGAGATGGACGGCTTCTCGAGCCGGGAAGGCATCATCGTTCTCGCAGCAACGAATCAGCCGGATGTGCTCGATCGCGCGCTGCTGCGGCCCGGGCGCTTCGATCGACGCGTGGTCGTGAACTTGCCCGACAGGACCGGGCGCGAGGCGATCCTCAAGGTCCATACGCGGAACGTGCCGCTTGCAGCCGATGCGCATCTCGATGAGCTGGCCGCCGCGACGCCCGGTTTCTCCGGCGCCGAGCTGCGCAACCTCGTCAACGAGGCGGCGTTGCTGGCGGCGCGCCGCGCGCAGGATAACGTGCGGCAGCTCGATTTTCTGGACGCCCTCGAGAAGATCGTGCTGGGTCCGGCACGGCCGATCCTGCTGACGCGCGCGGATCGCGAGCGCATCGCGTATCACGAAGGAGGCCACGCGATCCTCGGCCTGGTGGTACCCGGCGCAGATCCCGTGCACCGCGTCACCATCGTCCCGCGCGGACAGGCACTCGGCGTGACGTACCAGCGGCCCGACAGCGACCGGTACAACTATCCGGAATCGTACTTGCGCGCCCGCATCGTCGGCATGCTCGGCGGCCGCGCCGCCGAAGAGATCGTCTATGGAACGCGAACCACGGGTGCCGAGAGCGACATCGAGCAGGCCACTTCGCTCGCGCGTCGCATGGTCACCCGCTGGGGGATGAGCGATCGCCTCGGCATGGTGCAGCTCGCGCCGCGCGACAACCCGTACTTGAACGCTCCCGAGGGCTACGGCAGCTCGAAACCCTTCAGCGAGGAGACCGCCGAGGTCATCGATGCCGAAGTGCGCCGGATCATCGGCGAGAGCCATGACGAAGCGAAGCGCCTGTTGACCAAGCATCGCAAGGCGCTCGAAGCGCTCGCGCAGGCGCTCCTTGCCCGCGAGACACTGAACGAGACGGAAATTCTCGAGGTCACGGGCCTTCCCCCGGCGCCTGCCATCGAGACGGGCGCGGTTGCGGCCGCCGAGGTGGGGGCGCCGGCGGGCGGGTAGTTCACCCGACTTAAGCCGCTACAGCTGGTCGCTGAGCAGCGCGGCCGCGTGCTCGACGACCTTCTCGGTGAAAGGACGCGCCTCCCAATGCGGGAGCGTCATTGCCTTCGACCGCGCAAGATCTTGTTCGAATATGTCGATCTGTTGTCGAGCGAAACCGGCGTCGAGGATATTGAGGTTCGCCTCGTCGTTCAGCGCAAACGAGCGATTGTCGAAATTGGTCGAGCCGACCGATACCCAGAGTCCGTCGACGATCATCACCTTGCAGTGATACATCGTCGGCTGATACTCGAAGATCTGCACGCCGGCCTGCAGCAGATCGCCCCACTTCGCACGCGATGCGCGCCGCACGGTCTCGGCATCGACGTGCTCGCCCGGCGTGATGATGCGTATGCGGACACCCCGCTTGGCGGCATCGATCAGCGTCTGCAGGGTGAGCGCGTCGGGCACGAAATAGGCGCTCGACAGGTCGATGCTTCGGGCGGCGGCCGTGATCGCGAGCAGGTACATGAGCCGCATGCTTTCGCTGCCGCCCTCTGGCGAGCTGCTGAATACCTGTCCGCGACTGTCGCCCGCCCGAGCAAGCGCCGGGAAATAATCCGCCCCGTGCAACACCTTGCCGCTGACCTTGACCCAGTTGTCCATGAAGACCGCCTGCATCTGCGCAACGACGGGGCCTTCCGCACGAAAGTGCGTGTCGCGCCAATGCGCCGGGTCCTGCGCGTGTCCGGACCATTCGTCCGCGATGCCGACGCCGCCGGTGAAGCCGACCCGCCCATCGACGACGAGCAGCTTGCGGTGCGTGCGGTTGTTGAACCGCTGCAGCTCGTACCAGCGCGGCTGGTGGAACCTGCGCACCTCGACCCCGGCGCGCTCCATCTCTGCGATCTGCTTGGGATCCATCTTGTTGCTGCCGAGCCAGTCGAGCAGCAGGTGCACGTGGACGCCGGCGCGTGCGCGCTCCGCCAGCGCTTCCGCGAACGCCTTGCCGACCTCACCTGACCAGTAAATGTAGCTTTCGAAGCTGATCGTGTTCTTCGCTGAACGGATCGCGGCGAGCATCGACGGAAAGATCTGGTCGCCGTTGCGCAGCACTTCGAATCGGTTACCGTCGTTGATTGGCGGGCCGAGCAGCACGCCCATCGCGCGAGCAAACTGCGGATTGTCGATCGAGTAAAGGCGGAGGACCTGGTGCTCGATCTCCTTCTCGCCGGTGCGCAGGTTAAGCGCAATGATGCCGGCAACGACGGTGACCGCGACGGCGATCGCGGCAACGACGACGTCACGACGCTTGATGGGCCTCACGTCGCGGCGCTCACCGACTGACGCTCGTGGTTCTCCTGCGCCGCTTCTGGTCCTGTATGAAGATGTTGATCAACAACCAGCAACCGCCGGCAGCGGCGGCGATGAAAAAGAGCATGGCGAGGCCCGGATACCCGTAGATGCGAAACGACGTCTCGACGCGCATGAGCAGCGCGGCGCCGACGATCAGCGCGGCGAGGATGATACCGGACGCGATGCGGTTCGCAATCTTCTGGAAGCCCTCGACCATCGCATTGGCATCGACGATGCGGATTTTGACCTCGAGCTCGGCGTTGGTTGTGGCATCGAGCAGCTTGTTAAGCCGCCCGGGCAGCGCCGTGGCGAACTGCCGAAGTTCGAGCAGCGAGCCGAGAAAGTGGGTGTTCGTCGCCTCGCGCCCCAATCCCTGCGCCATGATGTCGCCGGCGGCGCGGCGGATCGCCGCGTTCGGATCGAACGCGGGATCGAGGATGCGACCGATCTCGTCGAGTTGAAGCAGCGTCTTGCCGAGCAGCGTGAGCTCGCTCGGCACGTAGAGACCCGTATCGCTCGCCGTCCGGTGCACACGCAACATCAACGCCCCGATGTTGATATCCGTAAGGCCCCTGTCCTGCACGCGGAGGACGAGCTGGGCGATGCCGCGCCGAAACGTGACGGCATCGAATTCGTCGTCCTTCTCGCTGATCGCGATCAGCACGTCGGCGACGTCATCGCTCTTCGCGTTGCTGATGGCAAGCAGGATCTTCAGCAGGTTCTCGCGCATCCGCGGCGTCGTTTGCCCGACCATTCCGAGATCGAGCAACGCAATATGCCGATCCTCGGTCAGGAACACGTTGCCGGGATGCGGATCGGCGTGAAAGAGCCCGTCGACCAGCACCTGCTTCAGGTAAGCGCGAAAGAGCTCGTCCGCGAGCTCGGCCCCCTGGATCTCGAGCCGCGCGAGCGG
>JBKPOL010000494.1:0-4948 GCA_046733075.1 Pseudomonadota bacterium
GCCCGGTTGAATGCGTCCGTTTCGTGCGTGACGGGCTCGAGCGCGACGAAATCCGCAGCGGGCGGGCTGTACACGACGAGATTGCGGCACGCGCGGTCGGCAGCGAGCGTCGTGCGCAGCGACGACGCCCGCTCTTCGAGCATCGCGACGCCCTGCCAGTGCGTGAATACATTGTCGAGCACGCTGTTTGCAAGCAGCCGCATCACATCGAACTTCCAGTCCTGCGGCACCGGGACGTGACGCACGGGCAATTGCGTCGCATCGTTTTCCCACACGCCGCCCGCGCGGAATGCAAGGCGCGCCGCCGTGGATTTCGGAAAGAACGGATGCCAGCCGAGGCCGAACGGAAACGGTTCAGCCGCGACGTTCTCGAGCGTCAGCGTGATGCCGAGCAGCGCACCGCCTGCGCTTCCGTGCAACTCGAACGTCTGCGTCGCCCGGAACGGCCAGGGCCACGCGGATGCATTCGGGCCGCGTGCATCGTGGACGACGGAAAGCCTGGCACGCGCCGCCAGCGCTTCCTCCACCTGCCACGGTCGCTGCCAGCCGACGCCGTGAATGGCATGCGGGTGGGATCCGAAGTTGCGCGCAAGCGGCCACGTGCGCCCGGCGAATGACAGCGCCCCGTGGCGGATCCTGTTGGACCAGGGCACCAGGGGATAGCACGAGGCAAGCCGCACATTGCCGTCATTCACTGCCGAGGCGGGCGTAGGCCGGAGCACCGGTCGTCCGTGCCACGTGAATGCGACGATCGATCCGCCCATGCCGGGGTCGAGCGTGACGCGCGCGGCATCTTCGACCAGTTCGATCATGTGCAACGCGGGCCCGGAATGACCCAACCGTGCACACGGCGAACCGCGTCTTCGCGCGTGTTACCTTTGGTCGGATGCACGGGCAGGTCGCGCGGAACTTGGCTGCAATGCCTAGCGGGTGGCGTTCTCGACCAAGATGAAACGGCGGGCATGGGGATTCACGTCATACCGGATTATGGCGAAACGCTCGCGCCTCCTCGCATCGACTCTGGCATCATGGCGCATGCCACTTTCGACGGAGTCTTCAACGCAATGAAGCAGGTGATGGACCGCCGTGCCAATGGACATGACTCGCTGTCCGGCGAGACCAGCGAGGTGATTCGACGACCGAGTCGCCTCGGCTTCGTCATGCGCAGAATCGCCAAGACCGGCACATCGCTCCCGGCGCTCGCGGTCGCGTCTGCCTTTGCCACCGCCGTCGCTGCGACCGACGTGGCGCCCGCCGGTCCGCCGAAGTCGTCCGACCCGCTGGTTGCCCGGGGCCGCTACCTCGCCGTCATCGGCGGCTGCAACGATTGCCACACGCCTAACTACGCACCGAGCGGCGGCAAGCTCGACGAGAAGCAATGGCTGATCGGAGACTCGCTGGGTTGGCGCGGTCCGTGGGGCACGACCTACCCGGTGAATCTGCGCCAGTACATGCAGGCGCTGAGCGAGAAGGACTGGGTCGCCCGCGCGAAGAAGCTCGAGACGCGTCCGCCGATGCCCTGGTTCGCACTCAATCAGATGACCGAAACCGATCTCCGCGCGATCTATCGCTTCGTGCGATCGCTCGGCCCTGGCGGTGACGCTGCGCCGGCCTATGTTCCCCCGACGCAGGAACCGAAACCCCCTTACGTGACGTTCCCCGCGCCCCCAAAGTGACACCGCACGGGGCGGCGCGATATCCGGATCTCGCCGGGCTGTCGGTGCTCATCTCGGGCGGCGCGTCGGGAATCGGCGCCGCGTTCGTCACGCAGTTCGCCGCTCAGGGGTGCCGTGTCACGTTCATCGACATCGACGATGGCGCGGCGCGCGCGCTCATGCAACGCATTCATGCCGATCTCAGTGCGCCCGCTCTGCGCTACGTGCATTGCGACGTCCGGGATGTTCCTGACCTGCAGCGGGCGATCGCCGAGGCCGACAAGGCGCAGGGTGCGCTCCGCGTGCTCGTGAACAATGCAGCGCGCGACGATCGTCATTCATTCCCGGACGTGACGCCGCAGTACTGGGACGACAATCTCGCGTTGAACCTGCGTCATCACTTCTTCGCCGCGCAGGCAGCGGCGCCGATGATGGCGCGGGCGGGCGGCGGTTCGATCATCAACCTTGGCTCGGTTTCCTGGATGCGCGGCCGCACGGAGCTCGCGGCGTATACGACGGCGAAGGCCGGCATCCATGGTCTGACGCGTACGCTCGCTCGCGAGCTCGGCCCGCAGGGAATTCGGGTGAACTGCATCGTTCCCGGCGCCATTGCGACGCCGCGCCAGCAGGCGTTGTGGGTTTCCGAGGAACAGGAAGCGGCGTTCGTCGATGCGCAGTGCCTCAAGTTCCGGCTCTCGGCGGACGACGTCGCGCGTACCGCACTTTTTCTCGCGTCCGACGAAGCGCGCGGCATCACCGGCCAGAACCTGATCGTCGACGCCGGCCTCGCGCAGACGTCGGCGAGCGTGTAGCCAACGTCGCCGGTGCCGCGAGTGCGCCTGCTGCGCGGGCCGGGTGGCGCGCCGTAAGTCGATGCGTCATTTCGTCTTCGATCGCGATTTCCGTGCGGGATTTGCGCAGATGCTGCCGGCGTGCGTCGCCATGACGCCGTTCGGCCTCGTGTGCGGCGTCGGTGCCGCGGCGGCCGGCGCGTCGGTGCTCGGGGCGCTGGGCTTGTCGGCGATCGTGTTCTCCGGTGCGGCGCAGGTGCTCGCCGTCCAACTGCTCGCCGGCGGCGCGCCGCTGGCCGTTATCGTGCTCACGTGCTTCGTCGCAGGCCTGCGCTTCGTCATCTACAGCGCAGCGATGGCGCCCTATCTGGGACCGCTTCCGGCGCGCTGGCAGCGCGGACTCGCGTTTCTGCTGACGGACCAGGCGTTCGCTACGTCGATTCGCAGATTCAATGCGGGCGGAGATACGCGCGCGGCCGCCATGCACTTCCTCGGCGGAGGCTTCGCGCTCTGGGCCTTCTGGCAATTGACGAACGTCATCGGCTATTTCGTCGGCAACCTGATTCCGCCGAAGTGGTCGCTCGAGTTCGCCGTGCCGCTCTGCTTCATCGCGCTCCTCGCGCCGCATTTTCGCAGTCCGCCGACCGTGACCGCGGCGCTCGTCGCCGGTGTCGCTGTGCTCGCGCTCGCGTCGCTTCCGATGCACCTCAATCTCATCGTCGCGGGACTGCTCGGCATCCTTGCCGGCACGCTCGCCGATTTCGCGGGGGAACGATGGACATCACGCTGAAGCTCTGGTCGGTGGTGGCGATCGTCGGCGCGCTCAATTACCTGTCTCGGTTGTCGTTCATCGCGATCTTCGCGCGTCGGCGCGTGCCGCCGGTCCTTGCGCGCGCCTTTCGCTACGTGCCGGCGGCCATGCTGACCGCGCTCGTGTTGCCGATGGTCGTCGGAGCGCCGGTTGGCGAACCTTGGCCCCTGCCGAGAATCGCCGCAGCCGCCGTCGCGGGGGTCGTGGCCTTCGCGACCCACAGCACGCTGAAGACGCTCGCCTCGGGGATGGGGACGTTATGGGTTCTCGAGGCAGTCGCGGCACGCATCGGCTAACATCGTTCACTCCTCGTTGTTTCGCGGAGATGCCATGCGGTTCGAAGGATCGAAGACGTACGTTGCGACCGATGACCTGAAGCTTGCGGTCAACGCGGCGCTCATCCTGACGCGTCCGCTGCTGGTCAAGGGGGAGCCCGGCACCGGGAAGACGCTTCTCGCCGAGGAGGTCGCCCGCGCCCTCGGTCGTCCGCTCCATCAATGGCATATCAAATCGACGACGAAAGCGCAGCAGGGTCTGTACGAGTACGACGCCGTCTCCCGCTTACGCGATTCCCAATTGGGCGACGGCCGCGTCGGGGACATCGCCAATTACATCAAGCGCGGCGTGCTGTGGGAAGCGTTCGAAAGCGAAACCCCGGCCGTCGTGCTGATCGACGAGATCGACAAGGCGGACATCGAGTTTCCCAATGATCTGCTGCGCGAGCTCGACCGGATGGAGTTCTACGTCTACGAGACGCAGCAAACGGTCACCGCGCGCCACCGTCCCCTCGTTGTCATCACTTCGAACAACGAGAAGGAGTTGCCCGACGCCTTCCTTCGCCGGTGCTTCTTCCACTACATCCGTTTTCCCGATCGGGAGACGATGACGCGGATTGTCGACGTGCATTTCCCGGGGCTCAAGAAGGCGCTGCTGAAGGACGCGCTCGAGGTGTTCTTCAGCCTGCGGGACGTCGACGGATTGAAGAAGAAGCCGTCGACGTCCGAGTTGCTCGATTGGCTGAAGCTGCTGCTTGCCGAGGACATTCCGCCGGACGCCTTGCGCAGCAACGATCGCAAGGCGTTCATCCCGCCCCTGCACGGGGCGCTGCTGAAGAACGAGCAGGACGTGCATCTCTTCGAGCGTGTCGTGTTCATGGCGCGCGCGGGGCGATAGCGCCACGGCCTTTCACAAACGCGACGCCGCGGGAGCCTTTCATGTCCGAACGATTCGTCGAGCCGGTCACGCTGCGCGGCACGCACGCGGTGCTGGAGCCCGTTGCGCGGGAGCATTTGGAAGGCGTTCGGGCGGCCGCCGCCGACGGCGGGCTCTGGCGCCTTTGGTACACGTCGGTCCCCGCGCCCGAGGCGACGCAGGCCTGGTTCGACAAGGCGCTCGACTTGCGCGAGCGATTGGGTGGGATGACGTTCGTCGTGCGCGACGCTGCAAGCGGCGACATCGTTGGAAGCACGCGGTACTTCAACGTCGATGCGCCCAATCGACGGCTGGAGATCGGCCATACGTGGTATGCAAAGCGCGCGCAGCGCACGGCCATCAATACCGAGTGCAAGCTGCTGCTGCTTGGGCATGCATTCGAGACGCTGTCCTGCATCGCGGTTGAATTCCGGACCCACTGGTTCAACCACGCTTCCCGCCGGGCAATCGAACGTTTGGGTGCCAAGCAGGACGGCGTG
>JBKPOL010000495.1:0-4288 GCA_046733075.1 Pseudomonadota bacterium
ACTACCTGTTGCGCGCCGTTCGCCTGACGAGCGGCCCCGTGGCGTGGCTCGGCGAGCCGGCAACGGCACTTGCCGCGGTCATCGCCGTCGATGTCTGGCGCGGCGTGCCGTTCGTGATGCTATTGATGCTCGCGGGTCTGCAGACGATCCCGCTCGAGCAATACGAGGCGGCGGCGATCGACGGCGCCACCGCAATGCAGCGCTTCCGCCACGTGACATGGCCGAACCTCCGCTACCTGCTCGTCGTCGCGTCGACGCTCGACATCATCAACACGATCCGCCACTACGACATCATCGGCGTGATGACGGCGGGCGGACCCGCGGGTGGCACGGAAGTCCTGCCGGTGCTGCTCTACAACACGGCCTTCCGCGCCAATCGCTTCGGCGACGCGGCCGCGATCGGCGTCGCGCTGCTCGTGCTCGTGCTCGCGTTCTCCATCGTCTACGTGCGGCTCACCCGACCCGATCGCGTGGAGGCCGCATGAGGCGCGCGAACGCGTCGCGCCAGGCATCGCTGTGGTGTGCGACGCTCGTCGCGCTCGCGTTTGTGCTGTTTCCGTTCTACTGGATGCTGAATACGTCGCTCAAACCGCCATCGGAAGTGTTCGCTTCGCCGCCGACGTTCTTCTCGTCGCACTGGTCGCTCGACGCGTATGCAGCCGTTTTCTCCACACGCCCGGTCGGCCGCTACTTCGTCAACAGTCTGATCGTCGCCGCTGGCGCGACGCTGCTGTCGGTGACGCTCGCAGCGCTCGCCGCCTACGGTCTCACGCGCTTCTTCCCGCGCGGCGCGACACCCTTCGTGATGTTCCTGCTGTTCACGAAGATGCTGCCGGAGACGCTGCTGATCATTCCGTACTTCCAGCTGATGTCCGACCTGAACCTGCTCAACACCTATCTTGCGCTGATCCTCGCTTACAGTTCGTTCGCGCTCCCGTTCTCGGTCTGGATGCTCATCGGATTCTTCCGCTCGATACCGCGGGAGATCGACGAGGCCGCGGTCATGGATGGGGCGACGGTGCTGCAGACATTTCGCCGCGTCATCCTTCCCCTCGCGCGTCCGGGGCTGACGGCGGTTGCGCTGTTCACGTTCCTGCTCGCGTGGAACTCATATCTGTGGGCGCTGGTGCTGACGACCGACGCGTCCATGTTCGTGCTGTCTGTGGGCATCGCGAACATGGTCGGCGAATACCGCGTGCAATGGAACGAGCTGATGGCGGCAGCGTTTGTTGCGGCGTTGCCGGTGATGGTGCTGTATTCGCTGCTCGAGCGTCACCTGGTCGATGCGATCACTGCCGGCGCAGTCAAGGGTTGACGCCGGGCGGCGAACGATCGAGTAGCATCGGGGAGAGCAACCGCCGGGGACTATTCGGGGACGGCAACGCCGCGCTACATGCAATGGGCAGGAACAGGCAGAACGATCGACGAAACGGGGGCCCGTCAGCTCCTTAAGACATGAGCGCCCAGACGCCAGGCAGACGATCATGACGACCGAACATCTGAAGAAGGCCGCGAAGACGCCGCAAAGCGAGTCGGGCAACGCACGCGCGATTGCGGGCGACATGCTCGCGGACATCGCAGCGCGCGGCGAGGCGGCCGTGCGCGAGTACGCGACCAAGCTCGACGGGTGGACCGGCGACGTGATCGTGTCGCCAGCGGAAATCGAAAGGCGCACGCGCGACATTCCGCGCGCGGTCAGGCACGACATAGAATTCGCGACCGAGCGCGTGCGTCGCTTCGCGATCGCGCAGCGGGAATCGATCAGGGAATTCGCCATCGAAGTTCAGCCTGGCCTGACGGCCGGGCAGCGACTCGTGCCGGTCAACGTCGCCGGGTGCTACGTGCCGACCGGGCGCTATGCGCACATCGCTTCGGCGTACATGAGCGTGGCCACGGCGAAAGCGGCCGGCGTTACCAAGGTCGTCGCGTGTTCGACGCCGTACCAGGGCCAGGGCATCCACCCGCACGTTCTGTATGCGATGCACGTCGCGGGTGCCGACGTGGTCATGACACTTGGCGGCGTGCAGGCCATCGCGGCAATGGCGTACGGACTTTTCACGGGCAGCCCGGCGGACATCGTCGTCGGCCCCGGCAACAAGTACGTTGCGGAAGCCAAACGGCTGCTCTTCGGCAAAGTGGGCATCGACGTGTTCGCCGGTCCCTCCGAGATCGCCATCATCGCCGACGAGACCGCGGATGCTTCCATCGTCGCTTCGGACCTCGTGGGCCAGGCCGAGCACGGCCATGAGTCACCGGCGTGGCTCATCACGACTTCCCACAACCTGGCCGAGGAGGTGATGCGCCGCGTTCCTGCGCTCATAGAACAGCTTCCTGCGACCGCTCGGGACGCCGCGGGATCCGCGTGGCGCGACTACGGCGAAGTGGTGCTGTGTGAGTCGCGGGAAACCGCGGCGGCGATGTCCGATCGTTACGCGCCCGAGCATCTCGAGGTCCACGCGCGCGATCTCGACTGGTGGCTCGCGAGGCTTACGTGCTACGGGTCGTTGTTCCTCGGCGAAGAGACCACGGTTGCGTTCGGAGACAAGGCTTCGGGACCGAACCATATCCTGCCGACCATGGGCGCAGCCCGATATTCGGGGGGCTTGTCCGTGCACAAGTTCATGAAGCCGCTGACGTGGCAACGGATGACGCGCGACGCCGCAAAGGAGATCGCGCAGGTGACGGCGCGCATCTCCCGGTTGGAAGGCATGGAGGCGCATGCGCGCACGGCCGACGATCGACTCGCCAAGTACTTTCCCGCCGAGGCGTTCGACCGCGGAGAGCCCGTCAGGACGTGACCGGAAGCAGCGTAACAAGCATGCACCCCTTGCTCGCATTGCGCGGCACACTTCGGTCAACCTACGGATCGTGACGGGGCGCCCGTGAGTCTTCCCGCACTGTTCTCGCTCGCCGATCGGGTCGCGCTGGTGACAGGCGGCAGTTCCGGGATCGGACGCGCAATCGCGGAAGCGTTTGCGGAGGCGGGCGCGCGTGTCGTACTCGTGGCGCGGAGCGAGCAGGCGCTTTCCGCGGCGCGGGATCGAATCGTCGCCGACGGTGGGCGCGCGGAGTTCGTGCCCTGCGATCTCGCGGATCGAGGCGAAATCGTCCGGTGTGCGGAGGATGCGGCGCGGCCCTTCGGACCCCCGGACATCGTCGTCAACGGTGCGGGGCTCAATGTGCGCAAGCCAATGCTCGAACTGACCGCCGACGACTGGGACCGCACGATGCGCGTGAATCTCGAGGCGCCGTTCTTCCTGTCGCAGCGGCTCGTTCCCGCAATGATCGAGCGCGGGTGGGGCCGCATCATCAACATCGCGTCGCTGCAATCGGTGCGGGCGTTCGCAAACAGCGGCGCGTACGGCGCATCGAAGGGCGGAGTCATGCAGCTCACGCGCGCACAGGCAGAGGCATGGTCGAGCAAGGGCATCAACGCGAATGCGATCGCCCCGGGATTCTTCGCCACGCCGCTCACGGCCGCCGTTGCATCCGATCCGGTGAAGTGGCAGGCGAATGCCGCGCGGACATTCATCGGCCGCAACGGCGAGTTGCCCGACTTGACGGGCACCGCGATCTATCTCGCCAGCCGCGCCTCGGACTACGTGACCGGGCAAACGATTTTCGTCGACGGCGGATTCTCCGCAGGATGATCGACAGGTCAGGCATGCCGTGAGCGATATCGCGTTCGAGGACGTTGGCCGCGTATTCCATCGGGATGGGGCGAGCTTTCCGACGCTCGAACACATCACGTTCGCCGTCCGCGACCGGGAGTTCGTGGCGCTCGTCGGACCCTCAGGCTGCGGCAAGACGACCTGCCTGCGGATGGCGGCCGGCCTGGAGTTTCCGACGTCGGGCCGGGTCACCGTCGGCGGTCGGGCGGTGATGGCGCCCGGACCCGATCGCGCCGTCGTCTTCCAGCAGTTCGCGCTGTTCCCCTGGAAGACCGTGCATGAGAACATCGACTTCGGACTGCGCGGCAAGGGACTCGCCGAGCCGACGCGGCGCGAGCGGATTGCGCGGCAGGTCGAGCTGATGGGACTGCAAGGCTACGAATCGGCGTATCCGCACCAGCTTTCCGGTGGGATGCAACAACGCGTCGCGATCGCGCGGAGCTACGTGCTCGATCCCGACGTGCTGCTCATGGACGAGCCGTTCGGCGCACTCGATGCGCAGACGCGCGTCGTGATGCAGGAGGAACTGATCAAGCTGTCACGCGTCAACCCTCGCACCGTGCTGTTCATCACGCACGCGGTCGACGAGGCGGTGTATCTGGCCGACCGCGTTGTGG
>JBKPOL010000496.1:0-6069 GCA_046733075.1 Pseudomonadota bacterium
CACGCACGACCACTTCCTCGAGCGCGTTCGCATCCTCTACAAGGACCGATTCCCGATCAACAAGGGCGGGCTGACGATCTCGATCACGCGTGACGACGCGCTGCAGGAGGTGCTTGCCAAAGCCGTGGAGCTGACGGTGCGCACCTATCTCGCGCGGCACTCGAACGACAGCGACAACGATCAGCTTCGCGCCGGTGCGTTCGCCATCGATTTCACCGGCGACGTGCTCGCCGAGGTGGGCAACCTCAATTTCAGCCCCTTGAAGTACGACGTGATGGCGACCGGCTGGCGACAACCGGGGTCGACGTTCAAGATCTTCACGTACGGCGGCCTGGTCGAGCAGCTGACGAACGAGTTGCTGCGAGAAGGACGGTCACGCAGCGTCGACGAGATCACCGCTGAAGTCCTCGAGCGCTGCACCGTGCTCGACGCGCCGATCTTCGTTCCGCTCGGCCGCGGTCGCGGCGAAAAGAAGATCGAGAACTTCCACTCGCGTTCGGAGCCGGAATATCGCGGCGACATCAGCTGCCGCATCGCGCTGGGCGAATCGCGCAATACCGCGGCGATGCGGGCAGGCGCACGCGCCGGCATCAAGCACGTGATCGAGCTGACCTATCGCCTCGGCATGCCGAAGGACGACAAGCACATGCTGCAGCCCTACCCGACGACAGCGATCGGTGCATCGGAGGTCAACCCGCTGTCGATGGCAACCACGGCGGCGTTCGTCAATGGCGGTTATCGCGTGACGCCGCGGTTCGCGAACGATGTGTGCCGCGAGGGCAAGTCGCTGCTACGCAAGGAAGCCGACGGCCGCGCAAGCGCGTGCGACATCAAGGGCGAGAATCGCGCTGCACCCGAGCGGCTCCTGCATCCCGCCGTGTCGGCGGCGATGGTGGAGCTGCTCAAGGGACCGCTGGATATCGGTCCGACGGGCACGGCAGCGTCATTGCGCAGCGGCGTCATTCCAGGATTGGATCCGTTGAGCGATGCCATATGGAAGATGAAGCCGGAAGAACGGAAGAAGCGCACGCTCGCGTTTCCGTTCGAGCAAGCGGGCGAGCTCGCGGGCAAGACCGGTACGGCGACGAATGCAGACGGCAAGACGTCCGACGTCTGGCTGTTGCTGTTCGTTCCCGGACCGCCCGACCAGCCGGAGAAGGGCGTGATGCTGGGGTTCTGGATGGGCAAGGACTCGAAGGATCATCCGCTCGGCGATCGCGGGGCCACCGGGGGACCAGGGTTTGCCGAATCGGGTGCGCGCAACTGGGTGCATTCGGCGGCGACGGTGCTCGCGTTCCTGCAGAAGGAGCGCGGATTGCTGCAGCCGGGCTACAGGTTCCGGCCGATCGTTCGTGACGAGGTCCTCGTCAAGGAGGACACGAAGTCCGCACCGGCGTCGCCCACTGCGTTTCAAGTTGGCACCGCAAGCACATCCACGCAGGTGCAGCCCGTCATTTCGATTTCCACCTCTAGCGGAGCAACGCCGGCAACGTCTGTCGTTCCGGTCGCCGCTCAAGGGTCACCGAGCCCGCCGTAGGTTTCCGGGCGTCTTCAGCTTCGTAGACGCGGGCTGCGGCGGCTGTTGCCGGGGTCTCAATGCCGCTTGAAGTACTGCACGGCGCGCTCGTGCTTCTTCGCCGCCTCGAGCGTGGGGAACGTTCCAAGATTGCGCCGCTTGCCGGTCCTTGGATCGACCTTCCGGGAATAGAGCCGGTATTCACCAGAGCGCAGCTTGCGAATCATGGTCGCCGTAGTGTGACCGAGAGGGCAAACACCGATTCGCGTCGCGCACCTCGAATCACCGCCCCTCTCCCACCTGCAAGTCGCTCAGCAGTTTCTGCAGCGTCATTGGATCGACGGGCTTCGTCAAATGCGAATCGAAGCCGGCGCCGCGTGAGCGTCGTCGATCCTCGAGCTGCCCCCACCCGGTCAGCGCAATGAGGGCGACATCCTGGCCCCACGCTTCGTCGCGAATCCGCCGCGCAGTCTCGTAGCCATTCAGTTTCGGCATCCCAATGTCGAGCACGATGACGTCCGGGCGAAATTCCGATGCCATCTCCAGCGCTTCCAGGCCATCGTGAGCGGTACGCGTCTCGTTGCCCAGTAAGTCGAGCACCATCGCAAGGCTCGACGCGGCGTCGCGGTTGTCATCGGCAACCAGGATGCGACGGCGGATCGACGCTGAAGTCGCGACGCCACTCGTCTTGACCGGCCGCGCTTCCGCCGACGTCGCAAGCGGCAGGCGGACCGTGAATTCGCTTCCCCTCCCCAGCCCATCGCTTTGCGCGGTGACGCTTCCCCCATGCATCTCGACGAGTCGCTTGACGAGCGACAATCCGATGCCGAGGCCCCCTTGTGAGCGCTCCTGGGCGCCCTCCGCCTGCGTGAACATCTCGAAGAGCTGCGGGAGCATATGCGCGGAAATACCGATGCCGTTGTCGCCGACACGCACGAGCGCCTGGCCGTCCTCGCGCTCGATGTCTAGGACGATGCGGCCCCTCCGCTCCGTGTACTTGGCGGCGTTGTTCAACAGATTGGAGAACACCTGCGCGAGGCGAGTGGTTTCGGCGTCGACGAAGATCGGCTCGGACGGCACGTTGATGACCAGCTGGTGCTCGTTTGCGTCGATCAGCGGACGACTGGTCTCGACCGCCTGCTGCACGACGCTCGTGAGTGCAACCCGCCGCTTGGTGAGCTTGATGAGACCGCGGCTGATCCTGCTCACGTCGAGCAGATCGTCGATCAGCCGCACCATCTGCGCGAGCTGACGTTCCATCATCGTGCGCGATTGCTCGACGGCGACCGCGTCGTTGCCCGCCAGCTTCATCACCTCCAACCCGTTGCGCAGCGGCGCGAGCGGATTGCGCAGCTCGTGCGCGAGCGTCGCAAGGAATTCATCCTTGCGGCGATTGGCCTCCTTAAGCGCATCTTCCGCCTGCCGGCGCTGCGTCACGTTTTCATGCGAAACGACGACGCGTACAGGAGCGGGCGACTTGAAACGCGTCACGCGCATGACGAACCAGCGCTGCTCCGAAGGGGAATGACACGGATACTCGATCTCGAAAAAGTCGCGGCTTCCGCTCAGCACATCCCGCAGGCCCTCGACGACGGTGTTGCCCTCGATGCACTCGCTCGAATGGGGCTCACACGCCTCGATGTAGTTGGCGCCGATGCCATAGTTGAAGCCGGCGTACTGGTTCTCGTCCGCGAAACGCCGCCAGGCGTCGTTGACGGCGAGGATCGCGCCGTTCTCATCGAGTACCGCAATATGACTCGACAGAGCGTCGATCGACGAGTGCAGGAACTCGTGCGCCTCCGCAAGCTTGTGCTCGGCACGCTTCTGCTCGGTGATGTCGGTGCCGGTCGGCGCGAGAAACGTGACACGTCCTTGCACATCCTTGACCGGCAGGATGATCAGGTCGACGATGCGCTCCGTGCCGTCCGCCACGAAATACGGCATCTCCGCGCGAAACGGCATGCCCGCCGCCGCCTGTCGCGACGCGTTCCTGATCTTGTCCATCAGCGCGGGCGAACGATTCCACCACGGGCATTCCCAGAACGGCTTGCCGACAACTTCATCGCGCGTATAGCCGCAGGCGTCGAGAGACAGTCGATTCGGCTCGATGATCGTTCCGTCGACGTCCATGATGCCGGCGAAGATCGCGCCCTGCTCGAAGAACGCGCGGAATTGCGCATTCGCCGTCGCTGCCTCCGCCAATAGCGTGCGTTCGCGCTCCTCCGCCACCTTGCGCTGCGTGATGTCGCTCAAGATGACGCCGACACTACGAAGATCGGCATCCTCCAAGGGGAACGCGTAGATCTCGAGGATCCGTCCGGTTGCGGCGAGGGTGCGCTCGAAGCGCTGCGACTCGCCGCTCGCAAGAACGCCGTCGTACGTTTCGATCAGTTGGGATGCCGCCTCGGGGACCAGTTCTCGCACGGTCTTGCCCACGATCGGATCCATGCCGATCTGCGTCGCTGCGGCCGGGTTCGCTGCGACGACCCGAAAGTCACCGGGCGCATGCGTGGCGGCCGCGAGCTTCTCGAGAATGCAGAAGCCCTCGTCGATGGACTCGAACAGCGTCCGATACCGCTGCTCGCTCGTCTGCAGTGCCTGGGCGGCACGGCTGCGCTCGAGGGCGATGCCCGCGAGTTGCGTGGCAACGCCGAGTAATTGACGATTGGCGGGGCTCGGGTCGCCCGGACTGCGCCGGAAAATTGCAACGGACGCGAGCACGGCGCCATCGGACGCGACGATGGGAATGGAGCGCACCGAGCGCAAGTCGTGCGCGAGATTTAATTCGCGCCATTGCGCGGACCAGCGCCAATCGTTGGCGATATCGCATACGAGCACTTCCTCGCCGCGGTCCAGCGCCCTGCAGCACGACCCCGTGTAGGGCGATCCGATCGCGATGCCCCCGAGCGCACGCACGAACGCCTGGGGAAGACTGGGGCCGACGCCCGAACCGGTATGGTGACCGCGCTCGTCAAGGAGCAGGATCGAGCAGATCAAGCCGGTCTCCTGTTCCTCGATCACCCGACACACCGCGGCGAGCACGTCCATCAGCGGCGCGCCGCGCGCAATCATCTCGAGGACGCGGCGCTGGCCGTCGTGAAGCGACTCGACGCGCTTGCGCTCGCCGATGTCGACGTGAGCGCCTAGCCATTGACGAACTTCACCCTTCGCGTCGCGAAGCGGTACCGCTCGTGCTGCCATCCAGCGATAGCCTCCGTCGCAATCGCGCAGCCGATATTCGTCGTAATACATGCGCTCGCCCGCAACGGCCTCGCGCCACCTTGTTGCGACCTGCGGACGATCATCGGCGTGAACGGCGTCGAGCCAACCCGACCCATTGCGCTCGGCGGAGGACTGGCCCGTGAAGGATGTCCACTGCGCGCTCTCTTCGACGGCGAGCCCGTTGGCGTCCATCGTCCAGACCATCTCGGCCGCCGCCATCACCAGCGTGCGAAAGCGATCGTCGCTCGTCGCGCCAGCAGCGTCGACACCGGCGAGCGCCGGATCGAATCCCCCTAGACTTGCAAGCGAAGCCGCGTCTCCGGTGCGCGGCTCGACGAATTGCGTTGAAAGAGGCGTACTCATCGAGTCATTATCGGCCAGCCAGGGCCGACATCGTTTGATCTTCGGACTGCGAACCGATGCTCGCGAAATGTCGCCGCCGCCGGGAACCGGCGGAATCCGTTCGTCGTGTTGCGAGAGGTCGCTATTCTACCGAACGGAACTTGCACGACGTTCCATCGATCGTAGCGTCATGGACGAGGCTCGCAAGTTTCGCGCGGGGGATCCGTTCCCGTCGCTGACGTGGCCGAAGGTCGGCGGCGGAACGTGGACGTTGGCCGACGAGTCCGGCTGGCGTTTGCTTGTCGTGTATCGCGGCAAGCATTGCCCGATGTGCCGGAAGTATCTCGGTGGCCTCGACAGGATGCTGGGCGACTTCGGCAAGCGTTCGATCCGCATCGCAGCGGTCTCTGCCGACTCACGCGCCAAGGCCGAGACGGAGACCCGGGACGAAGGTTGGCGCTTCACGGTCGCGTACGACTTGTCGCTCGACGACATGCACAGGCTCGGCTTGTACATCAGCAACCCCGAATCGACCACAGAGACCGATCGGCCATTCGCGGAACCGGCGCTGTTCGTCGTCAATCCGCAAGGCCGGACGCAGGTGATCGCAATCACCAATGCGCCCTTCTCCCGACCGGATCTCGCCACGGTGCTTGAAGGCCTCAAGTCGACGCAGGACGACCGGGCGCCGATTCACGGCACGGCGGAGTAAGACATGCGTCGCCGCGGACAGGCTCGCGCTCCAGACGCGGAGTCGCGCTAGCGTGCGGCGCATCAGAAGCCGACTGCCGCCCGGCCCTTCAATCCAGTATTGCGCGCGCGTCGTCCGGCGTCGCAACCTCGAGCCCCAACCCCTCGATGATCTGGCGTGCTGCGCGAACCTGCGCGGCATTCGATTCAGCCAGCGTTCCCGGTCCGAGCCAAAGACTGTCGTCGAGCCCCACCCGCACGTTGCCGCCCCTGTCTCTTATACACATCTGACGCTGCCG
>JBKPOL010000497.1:0-12620 GCA_046733075.1 Pseudomonadota bacterium
CCCAGGGCATACGCCGACCCATGATCGCGTGGCGGGCGGTGCTTTCCTCGCCGGGCAAGGGGCGGCGAACATGTAAGGTGACACCGCTCGATTGCGTTCGAGCCGATTTAAGATTGCGTTCGAGCCGATCCAAGCTTCGTACTTCGACTGCTGCGTCAACTTTCCCATGCGTCTCCGCACCAGCCTGTTTCTGATGGCCTTCGGCACGGCGTTACCGCTGATCGCGTTTGCGCTCGTTGCGGCGAATCCGTCGTCAAGCAGGAGAACGAAAGCCTGCTCAATGCAGCGAAGGCGCGAAACCGCGCCGTGATGAGCGCCGTGGATGGCGAAGTCGGCGATGCCATCAATGCGCTCCGCGCGCTATCGGTGACGCCGGGCCTCGACAGTGACGATCTGCACGCGTTCTACACGCTTGGAAAGAAGGTGCTGGCGTCGCAGCCCTCCTGGAACAACCTGCTGGTCCATGACACCCAGGGCCGGCAACTCCTGAATGCGAGCCTGCCGTGGGGTAGCACGCTGCTCTCCAACCCTATCGCCCCCGCCTCGATCGCCCAAGCCGTGTCCAGCGGGCGCCCGGCGGTTGGCAATCTGGCGGTCGCGCCGCTGCTGCAGAACCGCCTGGGTATCCCGGTTCGCGTACCCGTGATGCGCGACGGCAAGGTCATCTACGTGCTCACAGCCGTACTCGAGCCTGCCGCAGTTGTACTCGCGAGTGGGTCGGTTTCTCCGAAGGTCCAATCGGCGATTCGCGAGATCGCTTTGCTCTCGAATGCGCTCGACCGATCCGCTCACGCCATTGCCGAACGGGACCGCAATCTCCATCAATCCCAGGAGGAGCTGCGGAAGCAGGCGGCGGAACTCCGGCGCGCCGACACGAACAGAAGCCAGTTTCTGGCGCTGCTCGCGCACGAGCTGCGCAATCCACTCGCACCACTGCGTACCGGCGTCGCGATTCTTTTCGATGCAGCCGGACTCGAAACGGGCCGCGGACACGCGCGCGATGATGGAGCGTCAGGTCGCGCACATGGCACGGCTGATCCACGACCTCATCGATGTGAGTCGTATAGAGCGCGGAGTGCTCGAGCTGCGTCGCGAAGTCGTCGCAGTGGATTCGGTCGTGCGCAGTGCCGTGGAGACCGCCAAGCCGGGGCTGGAAGCGAAGCAGCAGCAGCTTGTCGTTCGATACGCGGCGGCTCCGCTTTACTTCGATGGCGATTCGCTCAGGCTGAGTCAGGTGTTGGCGAACCTGCTCAACAACGCCTGCAAGTTCACGGCGCCAGGCGGCCATGTCGATTAGTTCGATCCATCGTCGCGATGCACGGCGGGAGAATCGACGCGCAAAGCGAAGGGCCGGGAAGGGGGGCCACGTTCACGCTGCATCTGCCGAAGGCGTCCACGGCAGCCACGGCACCGTCGGCGGTTTCGGTGCCGTTGCTTCCGACGAACAGCGGCCGCGTGCTGGTCGTCGATGACAACATGGATGCAGCAGAGTCGCTCGCGGCGATGCTCCGACTCCACGGCTTCCACGTACGAGCGACCTACGACGGTGCGCAGGCACTCGAGGTGGCGGGCGCACTTCGACCGGAGGTTGCTTTCATCGACCTCACGATGCCCGGCATGAGCGGCATTGAACTCGCTGCTGCTTTGCGTGCAGACGCTTCGATCGACGGGCTCCGCCTGGTTGCGCTCACAGGCATGGGTCAGAAATCGGATCTTGACGCAACGCGACGTGCGGGCTTCGAAGCGCACCTTACCAAGCCGGCGCAACCGGAGGAGATCGTTCGGTTGGCTGCGGCGAAACGCGACAATGTGGTTCCCATTCGCGCCGAGCGACCAGCGACGTGAGGAACGGTCGCCTGTTGCCGCTGCCGGTCGTACGGTGGGGCGGGCGGGCTCACCCCGGCCACTCCACGGGCCGTGCATGACACTTCGCCCGTTTCCTGGTCTCGATCTTTGGAGTCCCCATCGCCTCCCCTGCCGTAGCGCGCTGCGCAATGATTGAAATCGATCCGGACGAGATCGAATGGACTCCCATACGCGCGCAGGGTGCCGGTGGCCAGAACGTGAACAAAGTGTCGTCCGCGTTGCATCTGCGTTACGACATCCGCAACTCCTCGTTGCCCGATCCCGTCAAGGATCGACTGATGCATTCCGGCGACCAGCGAATCACGAGCGGAGGCGTCGTGATCATCAAGGCACAGCGCTATCGAAGCCAGGAAAGAAACAGGGAGGATGCGCTCGAACGTCTTCGCAAGGTGATAGATGAGGCAACGCTTGTGCCGATCGAGCGCCGGCCGACCAAACCGACACGCGCGTCAAAGCGAAGGCGCGTCGACTCCAAGGTCAGGCACGGACGCACCAAGGCGGGTCGACAAAAGATCGTTGATGGGTGATTGGTTCACGCGTGCGCGCGAACCGTTGATGGGTGATTGGTTCACGCGTGTGCAGCAAGCACGCGACGTACTGCCAGGCCAACTTCGACCGCAACGTCGTTCTGATCCGCTTGAGTGAGGTCGCCCCACGCCGCTGCGACGTGATGATGAAGCCCCTCGATGCGGCCCGCAATCTCGTCGATGAGCGGTGGAACTCGCGAACGCTCGTTCACCGGGATCACGACCAGCAGCAAATAGGCGATGACGTGGCGCACCGGTGTGTCATCGGTGAAGCCAGGCGTGTGCCGCAGGATCCAGCGCGCGCTTCCTTCCTCTTCCAATACAAGGTGTTCGCGCATAAGTCGAAGGATGCCTTCCATCGTAGCGAGCAGACGCTGCGCTTTGACGGCGTCATGACCGCACTCACGCAGACGCTCTACCAGCGCTCGCTGCCTGGCAACGCGCGGCTCCGCTTCCGCAAGGTGGCGGCGGGCGCGCTCGAGCGGTGTTTCCGTTGTGATCATCACGGATAAAAGACGGGGCGCGGTTTCCGATTCATGCCAGCCACGGGCACCCGCGTAAGCGGTCGACGCTAGTGGTTCGACCCAGGCAAACCGAAGCAATAGCCGAGCCCGCCAAAAGCCCTTTGTTTTCAGTAGCCTAAGGAGCGCTTATTGAAGAAGGTGCAACGAAACCGTGCAATAGCGCTCATGCCAATGCCGCACAGGCCTGCGTTACGTGCGGTGTCGCTTGAAAGCATCGATTGCGCGATCGGTCGAATACCGACGACTCGTCGGGGTACAGCACAGAATCACGTGCCGCAGAACGTACGATAGCGCGCTGTCAGCGCGGCGGGTGCGGGCTCGGCGTATCGCGCGGAATCGGATGTCTCGGCGTACGGCTGTCGCAGCGCTTCGAGCAAAGATCGAAACGGCCCGAAATCATCGTTGCGTGACGCGGCGGCGAGCGCCTCCTCGACGCGATGGTTGCGTGCAATGATCATCGGATTGATGCGCCGCATTGCCTTGGCGCGCTCGAGAGCTGACAGTGCAGCGTCGCCTTCTGCAGCGCTCTCGATGTCGCAGCGCGCTCGCCAACGGCCGAGCCACGCGTCCGGCGCGCGCGCATCGGTGAACAGCCCGCGAAGCGGAGCTTCGTCGCCCGCCGCCGCATCGGCAAGCCGCCGCCACGCGAGAGTGAAATCGACATGCTCGTGGTGAAGCAGAGACAGCCAATCGGCGGCCAGCGCGGCATCGGCATCGTCAGGGGCGGGATCGCTTCGGCGCAGTCCGAGCTTTGCGCGCTGCCCGCGAAGCAGATGCGCTCGATATCTTTCGGGAAACCGGGCCAACACTTCGGTGGCTACCGTTACCGCCTGTTCGTGATCATCGGCAAGGAGGGGCAGCAGCGTTTCTGCAAAACGTGCCAGGTTCCAGCGTGCGATGGAGGGCTGGTTGCCGAAAGCGTAGCGTCCGAGGTCGTCGATGGAGCTGAAGACGGTCGCGGGATCGTAAGCTTCCATGAACGCGCACGGTCCGTAATCGATCGTCTCGCCGGATATCGTCATGTTGTCCGTGTTCATCACGCCATGGATGAAACCTGCGTTCATCCATTGGGCGATCAGCGCTGCCTGTCGCTCGGCGACGTTCTCGAGCAACGCGAGGAAGCGTTGCGGCGACGCGACGAGTTCGGGGTCGTGACGCGCGATTGCGTACTCCGCGAGCCTGCGCACGCTTTGCACATCGCCACGTGCAGCATAGAACTCGAACGTCCCGACACGGATATGGCTGGCCGCGACACGGGTAAGAACTGCGCCGGGCAGGATGTCGTCGCGGTACACGGGCTCCCCTGTCGCTGCGACCGCCAGCGCACGCGTCGTCGGAATGTTGAGCCCGTGCATCGCTTCGCCGAGCAGCACTTCTCGAAGCATCGGCCCGACGGCCGCCTTGCCGTCGCCGCCGCGGGCAAACGGCGTGCGGCCCGACCCCTTGAAGGCGATGTCGCGACGCTGTCCATGCCTATCGATCACCTCGCCGAGGAGTAGCGCGCGGCCGTCGCCGAGTTGGGCCGAGAACCCACCGAACTGGTGGCCCGCGTACGCCTGAGCAAGCGGTTGCGCGCCATCAGGAAGCGTATTTCCGGCGAATATCGCTGCCTTTGTCGCGCTGTCCAGCGAGGCCAGGTCGAGGCCCAGTTCCTCTGCCAATGCGTCGTTGAGAAACAGCAACCGTGGTGCGGGCACCACGGAAGGTTTGAGGCGAATGTAGAAGCCTTCGAGCTCCCGAGCGAAGGAGTTGTCGAAGCGGAATGCACTGCTCGCCATACATGTCGTGTCCATCGCCAAGTTTGCCACGGGGCAGAACAGCGTGCGCGTACCCTTGCTTCCTGTCCCGCGCTCCGGGACTAAAACGAGTGATACGACAGTCCTGCCAGGATTCAGTTGCGAACGGCCTTTCATGAGAGTCGAAGCCATCGACGCATCCAGGCAGGATCGACACTCGTCGCGGTCCAAGTCGACCGTGCAGACCGGCGTGAGGAAGCGTATCCCCGCCCTTGGTGAGTCGATCCGCGGAATCGGCGTCCGGCAGGTTCGCATCGGATGCGGTTTCGTGCTCCTCGCCTACCTGCTGTCGCATTTCATCAATCACGCACTGGGAAACATCTCCTATGAGGCCATGGAAGCCGGCCTCGACTATCACATGGGCTTCTGGCGGACTGCCGCCGTGGCAGCCGTCTTCTACACGGCTGCAATCACCCATTGGGCGCTGGGACTCTGGGCACTCTATGAACGGCGTCAGTTCCGCTACCGGTGGAGCGAGATTTGCCAGCTCGTACTCGGCATCTCCATTCCCTTCCTCCTCGTCTCGCACTTCGTCGGAAGCCGTCTGCAGGCGCCGTTGTTCGGGCGCGATTCCCACTACGCGCAGGTCCTGATCGCCGATTGGGTGAATCGCCCGTACATGCACTGGATCCAGTTCACGCTGCTCATCGTTGCGTGGGTTCACGGCTGCATCGGCCTTTATTTCTGGCTACGCCTCAAGCGCTTCTTCCGCGCGACCGCCCCGTTCCTGCTTGCGATTGGAGTGCTCGTTCCCACGCTCGCGCTGCTGGGATTGGTGCAGGGCGCGCGTCAGGCGATTGCGCTTTACGGAGAGCCCCAGTGGCGGGCCGCGAACTTTTCCCCGGCGCGACTCCCGACACCGGCGGAGAGAGGATTGATGGATGCAATCGTCGACGACTTCGTCATCGGATATGCCGTTGTCCTGGGCCTCATTTTCGTCGCACGTGGAGCGCGCGGCTTGCAGCAAAGGCGCCGCGGCATGATCAACCTCTCGTATCCGAACGGGCGTGTTGTTCGTGTACCGAAGGGAACGAGCGTGCTCGAGGCCAGCTTGCGGAACAGGATTGCACACGCAAGCGTTTGTGGAGGTAAAGCGCGGTGCTCGACGTGCCGCATTCGCGTGCATGGGGACCTCCGCGCGCTACCGAAGCCGTCCCGTCGAGAGTCATTCGTGCTGGAGCGCGTCGGCGCCAGTGGCGACCCCGCCGTTCGCCTGGCCTGCCAGCTTCGCCCGCAGGTCGACATTGCGTTCCAGCTCTTGTTCCCGCCGCGCCTGGACGCCGCCGGCATGCATCGCTCCACGGGCTTGAACATCGGGCAAGAGCGATACGTCGTCAGCATGTTCGTCGACATGCGTCGTTCGATTGGCATCGCCGAAAAGCGGCTGCCGTTTGATACGATGTTCCTCATCAACCGATTCATCGCTGCGGTGTGCGAGGCAGTCGAGGATGCAGGGGGTCGACCGAACCAGTTCGTCGGCGACGGTGTCCTCGCCTTGTTCGGATTGCGCGACAGCCCCGAGGTCGCGTGCCGCCAGGCCGTCGATGCAGCGGCAAGGATCGCCGCGAACGTGGAAGAGCTGAACCGCGAATTGGCGCACGATCTCCGTGAGCCGATCAGGATCGGAATCGGCGTAAACGGGGGAAACGCGATCATCGGCGATATCGGTCACAAGGAGCACATGGTCTTCACTGCGCTCGGTGATTCGGTGAATGTCGCCGCACGCTTGCAGGATTTGGCCAAGGACCTTCGCTGCGAAGTCCTTATTTCCGAGGATGTATGCCAGCGCGCGGGGCTTGCCGCTGCGGACGAATGTTTCCAGCAGGTAAAGATACGGGGCCGCAATGACCCGCTCGCCGTATATGCGGCGCAACGCGCTCGGCAATTGAAGACGGGGTAGCGGTCGACCCGGAGCGCGGGATCAACGGCGTGGCAGAGCGGCGTGGCGCGTCCGATCGTTTGTCCGCCAAAGTTCGTCGGCACCGTTTTCCGGTACGCTCGAGTTTCCGGCACGTGCGCCGTTTCTGTCGAGCGAATTTCCATGAAGAAAATGATTCCACTGTTGCTGTTGCCGCTTGCGAACCTTGTCCGGGCCGATCCTATCGGCGAGGTCGATACCGTTTTCAAGCTCATTGGACCGGATCACAAAATCGTCGTAGATGCCCACGACGATCCGAAGGTCGCCGGCGTCACCTGCTACGTTTCGCGCGCCAAGACAGGTGGCATAACGGGAGCGTTGGGCGTGGCAGAGGACAAGTCGGAGGCATCCATCGATTGTCAGAAGGTGGGGCCGATCGCATTCGCCGCGCCCATTTCACGGCAAGAGGAGATCTTTACGGAACGGATCTCGCTCGTGTTCAAGAAGATTCGCGTAGTGCGCATGGTCGACCGAGCGCGCAACACGCTCGTCTATCTCACGTACTCGGACAGGGTCATCGAAGGCTCGCCGCAGAACAGCGTGACCGCTATCGCTGTGGATCGATCGACGCCGATTCCACTGAAGTGACGCAGCCGAAATGACGCAACCGCAGCGAGCGGCGGAAAGTTCGCGAACTTCCGCAACAACGCCTTAGTAGGAATCGGCTGACAGAAATGAGAGTGTTTCGGCTGATTGCCAACCGCGCGGGCACGTTACATTGTTTAGAGCTAGTCTCTCCAACACTCCTCTTCGCTCGCCCTTATCGCGCTCCGCGCCCTAAGGTCGGAAACGTAGAAAGTGTGGGACGCCGTGGAATGGGCATCATGAAATCCCGGGGGGAGAAACTGGGTGCAACCGAGAGTGACGATCAAGTCGCCGTCGGCGAGCGTCTCCCGATCCTTTGCCCCGTTTGCGGGGGTCCCACAAGGCGGATAAGACGAACACCGATCGACCGCGTAGTGAGCGTGATCTTCAAGGTCTGGCGCTTCCGTTGCGCGAGCGCCGTGTGCTCGTGGGAGGGCACGATTCACATGAAGCCGCGGCACTTCAGGCAGATGACCTGACGACCGCGCGTCGTTCGCTCGGAGGTGGCCCACGCCCCGCCTCGCCTTCCGTGACCACCGCGGCGTCATTCGCGCGCACGGCCGCCTCCTCCAATTACCCCCAGGTCAGCATCGCGACGGGTAGCCAGAAGAACAACGTCGAGCCGAGGATGCCGAACACAATTCCCCGCGCCGCTCCAAGCGGATCATCAACAAAAGGTGGGGACTTAGACGTGTATCGAACGTCAGGTGCGCCGCCGAACCAACGCGCTTCTAACATGTGTGACATGAGAGCCTCGCGGTTGACCGGACAACGTTCGTCCTGATCGCAGTACGGACAACGTTGTTCCTGATCAGAGTGTCGATCATCCGGCTTCGGCGGGCGAGCCACCGCCGTCGCTTTAGCTTGTAGGACTCGGCCGCGTTTTGACGTAGAGCCCTCATTACGTCCTTCGAGCGCCTGAATAGGAGCATACTGACGGTCCTTGCCTTAAGCTGGCATCGCGGCGCGCGAATTCTCTCGCTCCGAAGGCGAAAGAATGAAATGCAGCGTTTCCAATGCAATGCCATGCAGTATGAAAAAGACTGTGCGTTGATCGCCATGTTTGGAGTAGTGCCCACCGGGGCCTCGAACAAGCTCGGGGTGGCCGACGGCCTCGCCTCCGTCAGTCAAAGCGCGTGGGGGCTCGCCAACGTCCACGATGTTCCTATGCTCAGGGTAACGGTCCAGTGAGCGCACCGTACGCGCCCGCAAGATTCCGCG
The DNA here is from genome assembly GCA_046733075.1 of Pseudomonadota bacterium. GTDB lineage: Bacteria > Pseudomonadota > Gammaproteobacteria > Burkholderiales > Casimicrobiaceae > VBCG01. The sequence goes on from JBKPOL010000497.1 coordinate 8,438, forward strand.
ACCAGTTTCTCGCCGCGCTCGATTCCCATGATCACGCACTGTCGATGCAGTTGGCGAGCAACCTCATCGATTGCAACAACCCGCTGCCGGGCATGACCTGCCTGGAGCTGGGACTTCCCGCAGGCAGCACATACGGCTGCGCGGCGCGTCGTGTGCTCGAGCGTGCTTCGGTCACCGAGTAGCGGTTTCAGTCGCGTAGTTCAGCGCAGCAGACGGCGTAAGGAGTCCCGTGGCGACCGGCGCTCGCGGGTCGCGTCCGCCCATGTACCCGTCTTTGGGTCCGTCTTCCCATAAGCGGACCCCGGCCAAGATGTCCTGATCGACTGCGATCGGGGCGTCCGCAGTATTCTCCCGTCCGCACCCGGACGCGGACGAGCGACTCTCCACGTCCGGCTTACACGGATCCGGGACGATGAAGAGCCCACACGGTGACGTCTCTGCGGAAGGCGATGTAAATCTCTCGCCGCTTCGCAAACGCTGGGAAGAGGGAAACCTCTCGCCGGCGACCCGCGACCTGCTGGCACAGGATGCGCGGTATTTCCTGCATCAATCGCTGTCGACGCCGTGTTTCAACGCGCTCGAATCGGCGTCGGGCATCTGGTTGCAGGACGTCGAAGGCCGGCGTTATATGGATTTTCACGGCAATAGCGTTCACCAGCTTGGTCACGGGCATCCGCGCGTCGTGCAGGCGGTTAAGGACGCGCTCGACACGCTGCCGTTCTCTCCGCGGCGATACACCAACCGCGCTGCCGTTTCCCTCGCGCGCCGACTGGTCGAAATTGCGCCAGGCGACCTCGACAAAGTGCTGTTCGCGCCAGGCGGCACCAGCGCAATCGGGATGGCGCTCAAGCTTGCACGCGTCGCCACCGGACGTCACAAGACGGTTTCGATGTGGGACGCGTTTCACGGTGCCTCGCTGGACGCAATCTCGATTGGCGGCGAAGCACTGTTTCGCCGGGACATCGGACCGTTGCTTCCCGGCACCGAGCACGTTCCTCCATGCGATCCGGGCAACTGCCGTTTCGGCTGCGCGGGGTCCTGCAACGCGCGGTGCGCGGAGTTCGTCGAATATGTTCTCGGCAAGGAGGAGGACGTTGGCGCGGTGATCGTCGAGACGATACGGTCGACCGATGTGCAGATCCCGCCACGCGAGTACTACGCGTCGCTGCGCCGCGCGTGCGATCGCCACGGTGCGCTGCTGATCCTTGACGAAATTCCGATCGGCATCGGGCGCACCGGCACGATGTTCGCCTTCGAGCGTTATGGCATCGTTCCCGACATGGTGGTGCTCGGCAAGGGACTGGGCGGCGGAGTATTTCCGATGGCTGCGCTGATCGCCCGCGCCGGGCTGGACGTTGGCGCCGAACAGGCACTCGGTCATTACACGCACGAAAAGAGCTCGGTGGGATGCGCCGCAGCGCTCGCGACACTCGACGTCATCGAGGAGGAGCGGTTGCTCGAGCGAACGCGGCAGCTGGGCGCACGGGCGCTCGACCGACTGCGCGAGATGCAGCGGCGCTTGCCGCTGATCGCCGACGTGCGGGGCGCGGGCTTACTCATCGCGGTGGAGCTCGTCAACCCTGCGACAGGCGAACCTGCACGACAAGCGGCCGAGCGCATCCTCTATGCGTGCCTGTCGGTGGGTCTCTCGTTCAAGGTGGGCCAAGGGAACGTGCTCGTGCTCGCGCCACCGCTCGTGATCGACGAGCAAGACCTGATGCGCGCACTCGACATCGTCGAAGGCGCCATCACCGCGGACAGGCAGTCACGTTGATCAAGATCGTTCGCACCGACGCGGAGCTAGAGGTGCCGCGCGTCGACGCGGCATTGCGCGAGCGGGGCACCCTTGTGCTGCTTCCTTCGACAACCGACGAGGCGAGATTCAGCAGGGAGCTTCGGGATGCCGATCTGCTTCTGATGTGCTATGCGCAGGTTTCGGCACATGCGATCGCGAACGCCGAACGGCTGCGAGGCATCGTCAAGTACGGCGTTGGCATCGACGCAATCGACATCGAGGCCGCGAAGCGCCGTCGCATACCGGTTGTCAACGTGCCCGAGTACGCGGAGGAGACGGTCGCGGAAGGTGCGATGGCGCTGATCCTCGCGCTGGCGAGAAAGTTCAAGCCGCTTCAGCGGGAGATGCAGTTACGGGGATGGGCGTGGCCAACGGCGAGCTGGCTGGCATCGGACCTGGCCGGCAAGACGCTCGGACTCGTCGGCGTCGGGAAAATCGGCGCGCGCGTTGCGCGCATGGCGGGCCAGGGCTTCAGGATGAGCGTCATGGGCTTCGACCCCTATGTCTCGCGCAGCGACATGCTGCAAAAGGGTGTCGAAAAATGTGACGAGCTGCACGAAATGCTCGTGCGCTCCGATGTTGTGTCCGTCCATGCGGTACTGACCGCCGAAACCCGGCACCTGCTCGGCGAGCAGCAACTCGCCGCGATGAAGACCGGCGCGATTGTCGTGAACGTGTCCCGCGGGGCCATCATCGACGAGGAAGCGTTAGTGCGCGCGTTGCAGTCGGCCCGGATTGCGGGCGCGGCGCTCGACGTCTACACCGACGAGCCCCTCGCGCTGTCGGGTCACCCGCTTTCACCGCTCTACGGCATGGACAACGTGCTCCTGTGGCCGCACCTGACGTTCTACACAGCAGAAGCCATGCAACGCCTCGAGGACGACACCCTCGAACGATGCGCCGAGATGCTCGAGGGTCGTCCGGTACTCGTCAAATCGCGCGATCCGAGGCTGCGCTCGCAACGCTTCGGCGTTCGGTTCGTCGACTAGATTCGCAGGCAGCGCGCGCTGCGACGCTCACCTCGTTGGACGACTAGATTTCCAGCAGTTGCGACGGTGACGTCGTTCAATTGTTCCCGAGACGATCACGCAGCAGGGTGAAGATCTGAGTCACGACGGCCCCGAACTGCGGTCCCACCTCCCTAACGGTTCCCGCTTCCGCGTCGGTCCAGTTGAGTGTCATGCCGAAATATACCCACCGTGCGGGGGGAATGAACACGCCGCCGGCGAGACACAACGCGTGATCGCCATCGAAATCAATGCTGCCGCCCTTGATGAAGGGGTTCACGCCGAGCGGCATCGCTCGCGGGATCGCCTCTGACAGCGCAAGCACACCGCGAAATGCCGGCACGAGTTGCGGGTGGCTGAAGAACTCGCCTTGCAATGCGCGCGAATAGAACGACACGAAGTCGCGCGGCGAAACGGCCATCGTGGTCACGTCGTTCAGCACACGGTTCGGGTGCTCGGGATCCGACGCGTCAAGCTCGAGCACGCGTTCCCATGTGAGCGTTTGCCAGTCGGGCGCTCCGAAGATGTAGCCGAAGAACGATCGCGTGCTGTCAGGAATCCTCCCTGTGGAACCGATGGAGGCGAGAAAGTCCCGGACACGCGCAACGCCCACGCGTTTCAGCAGCATGTCGGTTGCAGTGTTGTCACTGCGCGCGATCATGGAGTCCATCGCGGTTTGTGCGTCTATCTGACCTGAGACGGCCCCCGGCCACGGGGTCAGCACCGGCGAGCTCAGCGACCAGACGGTCGAATCGACGGGAAGTAGCTCGTCGAGCGTCGCCTCTCCGTTGTCCACCATCCGCAAGAATTCGAGCAGGACGAAAGCCTTGAACGCGCTGCCGCAGAACAGCGCAGTGTCGGGATTGTGCTCGACGACGAAATCCTCCCGCGCCCCGACGAATGCTTGTACAACGCGTGCTGTCCGGGCAAGGAAGCGAGCAAGTCGAGGATCTGCCGTTCGATAGGCCCGCGCGGCACCGGCGGTAGCGCGTGCACGTCCGCTGCCGACATTCCGGCGAGCGTTCCCATGGCCGAGAGGGCCGAGACAAATTTGCGAGGTGAGTCATCCATCGCGAATCCCTTGCGGTTTTACCTAGGGCCGATGGAAGCGTCAATGGGGTGGGGAAAGCACGAGGGCCGCCCGGCGGCTCTCGCGCCTTCCCCGTCCCGTTGACGCTACCATCGGCGCTCACAAAAAACCCTTAAGGGATTCGCGATGGATGACTCGCGTCGCCGCTTCGTTTCGGCCCTCACGGCCATGGGAACGCTCGCGGGAGTGTCGGCACCGGACGTGCATGCCGTGCCGCCGGTCCCGCGCGGCCCGATCGAAGGGCAAATCCTCGAATTGCTCGCTTCGTTGCCCGGCCGGCACGCGCTGTAC
>JBKPOL010000498.1:0-19299 GCA_046733075.1 Pseudomonadota bacterium
GGCAAGGTCGTCGGCAGCGTCAGATGTGTATAAGAGACAGGGCGAAGGCTTCGAGCAGCAGGACCGCTGCAATCGCCGCGCGCGGCCCGAACAGCAGCGCAAGTGGGGGCGTCATCACCATCGATCCGCCGAAGCCCGTCACACCGCGAACGATGCCTGCGAGGGCGGCGATCGCCATCGCGGCCAGTCGCGAAGCGGTGAGGATGTCGTCGATGGACGAGGAGACTTGCGGCGCGCGTCAGGGAGACTTGCGGCGGCGCGTCAGGCCGAGATCGTCATCTCCGTCCCTGCGAAACGGATGCGGGCATGACAGAGGTCGGAGCGCATGCCAAGATGATGGATCAACTCCTGCAGCGGCGAGCTCCTGAACCGGTACAGGGGCTCCGGCTTTTGCAGCGGTGCGAGCAGTTCCTTGCTGTAGAACGCGGCGAGCAGCAGGTCGGCATCGCGGGCCTGATTGCCGCATTCGGCGCGCAACCTCGGCAACCAAGGCGCGATGTGCTCACCCGGTCGCTCGCTCACCATGTCCGACGGCCGGATCTTCGCGCGCTCCATGAACGCACCGGATGGCTCGGCCGCGAGCCGTCCGTAGTAGCCCATCGCATACTTGCGCACTTCGTCCGGGATCGTCTTGTAGCGCTCGCCCTGGACGACGTTCAGCACGGCCTGCGTGACGATGTACTGCGCGAACGGACTGACGAGAATCGGATAGCCGAGGTCGCGCCGCACGTGCGCGACCTCGTCGAGAATCTCGGGCAGCCGATGTTCCATCTGCATCGCGGCAAGCTGCGATCGCAGGTTGGAGATCATGCCGCCGGGCACCTGGTGCTCGTACAGCGCGGGATCGTACCGGGCGACCTTGCCGCGCGGCTTGCCCTCGCGTTCGGCGACCCACGTGAAATAGCTCGATACCTCGGCAAGTGCCGCCGTATCGATGCCCGTTTCGAAGCCGAGCGCGCGGGCGCGCGCCGCGATGTCTTCGGTCGCCGGCAGTGACGCGCCGTTCGCAAGCGGCTCCGCGGCCGTGTAGCCGTAGCGGAACCCGGTTTCGATCGCGAGTTGGTAAACCTGCGGAGCGAGACCCGACTGGCAGTGCGAGTGCAATTGCAGCGGCGTCGTCCCGGCCGCGCGGACCAGTGCGGGAAACAGCGTTTTCGCGCGCTCGGGTGTGAGGAGACCGGTCGGATCCTTGATCGAGATGAAGTCGCTTTTCAGCGCCTTCAACTCGCCGAGCCGCGCCACGTAGTACGCGTCCGTGTGCACGGGACTGACCGTGTACGTGAGCATGGCGTTGACTCGCATCCCGGCGTCGTGCCCCGAGCGAATCGACGACTCGACATTCCGGTTGTCGTTCAGTGCGTCGTATACGGTAAGCACCCGAATGCCAAGGTTGGCGAGCACCTGCGAGTTGAGGGCGACGACATCGTCGGGGAAGAGCTCGAACGTGTACAGGCTCTGACCGCGCGTCAGCGCGTCGCACGGCGTTCGGAGGCGGTCGCACAGCAGGGCGACGCGCCGATACGGGTTCTCGTGCAGGTAGCGCACACACACGTCGAACACCGCACCGCCTAGAATATTGATGAAGCGGTAGCCGACGCGATCGAGGACGCCGAGGATCGGTGTCATCATTGCCGTCGTCATCCGCGTGGACCAGAGGCACTGGTGACCGTCGCGCAGGGTGACGTCGATGAATTCGAAGGAGCGCGCGCTGTCCTTCGCTACGTCGGCCGCGCGCTCGGGATTGGCAGGTTGAACCATTTCCGGATAAGCCTTACTCACTCATCGCGCGGCGCCGGTGGATGCCTGCGCACGGCGAACACGGATGAATTGTATAGCGGCCGATCGGAGTGCCGAATCAGGAGATTGCCATGACTACACCCGTCATCATCACCGTCGCGATCACCGGAGCAGTCCCGCGCAAGGCGGACAACCCTGCCGTCCCTGTCACGCCGGCCGAGCAGATCGAGTCGACGCACGAAGCGTACGAGGCAGGTGCGTCGCTCGTGCACATCCACGTCCGAAATCCCGACGAGTCACCGGGCTCCGATCCGGACCTCTACGGTCGGGTGCAGGAAGGCGTGCGCAAGCATTGCCCGGGAATGATCGTGCAGTTTTCGACCGGCGGACGCGGCCGCGACCAGGCGGCGCGCGGCGCGATGCTCCACCTCAAGCCGGACATGGCGTCGCTTGCGACCGGTTCCGTCAACTTTCCGAAGGGCATCTATGAGAATCCGCCGGACTTCGTCGAACACCTCGCGCGCACGATGAAGGAGTACGGCGTAAAGCCCGAGGTCGAGGTGTTCGACCTCGCGATGCTCTACAACGCGGCGAATCTGGTGAAGAAGGGTCTGATCGACGAGAAGCCGCACGTGCAATTCGTCATGGGCGTGCCGAACGCGATGCCCATGCGTCGCTCGATCTTCAATTTCCTGCGAGCGGAACTCGCGGACGTGTTGCCGGGCGCGACGTGGGTTGCGGCGGGACTCGGGCGCCACCAGTGGGAGGTGAACGAGCTCTGCCTCGCAGCCGGTGGTCATTGTCGCACGGGTCTCGAAGACAACACGCGATTCGATGCGACGCGGCTTGCGACGAGCAACGCCGAGCTCGTGAAGAAGATCGTGGACGCGTGCGACCGCTACGAACGGCGTCCAGCTACGCCAAAGGAGGCCCGGGAAATACTCGGACTTGCGCAGGTCGCGTGACTTGCGGCGAGCAAGCGCGGTTCCAGCATCGAACAACAAACGAGGCGCGGAGAAAAACAGCGTGGCAAAAGAAATCCTCACGTATGACGATCTGTTGCAGATCGTCGAGCTCATCAAGTCTGCGGAGGCGTTTTCGGAGTTTCACCTGAAGATCGGAGAAATCGAGCTCGACCTGCGCAAGGCCAATCCCGCGACCGCGCGCGCGGCCGAGGCTTCGCCGGAAACGGTTGTTGACAGGACGTCGTCTCCCTCGCCGGCGGCGCCCACGATCCCCGCGCCGGCCGCCGCGCCGGCTCCACGGCAACCTGCGCGAGCAGCGCGCACGCCCGTAGACATTCCCACGGGCTCAGTGGTGATCCGATCCCCGATGGTCGGCACCTTCTATCGACGGCCCGAACCGACGGCACGCCCCTTCGTTGAGATCGGCGACGCGGTCGACGAGGACACGACCGTGTGCATCATCGAAGTGATGAAGCTGATGAACTCGATTCCCGCCGGATGCAAGGGTCGGGTCACGCACATTCTCGTCGAGGACGGTGAGCCGGTCGGCGCCGGACAACAGCTCATCGTCATCGATCCGAAGGGCTAGAACGTACGCGTCAGGCACGCAAGCGACGTCGATGCGGGGCCTGATAACCCGATGGCCGCGAATGACTTGCACGGCCGAAAGCGCGCAGCGCAGTTGGAGGAGACAGCGTGAGCGAAGGCGAAGAGGTCCCGTCCCGTCCCGTCCCGGACACCCGCAATGCGGGCGCGGCGTATTGGGCCGCGGCGGCAAACGGCGTGCTGCTCCTGCCGAAGTGCGTCGAATGCGCGCGCACGTTCTGGCATCCGCGCCCGCGGTGTCCGCATTGCGGGTCGGACCGCGTCGACTGGATCGCAAGCGCGGGAAAGGGCGCGATCCACACGTTCACTGTCGTGCGGCAGACCAGTGATCCGTTCTTCAGAACCCTGCTGCCGTATGCCGTCGCGATGATCGATCTCGATGAGGGCGTGCGCGTCATGACCAACGTCGTGCAGACGCCGCTCGATGCACTGCATATCGGCATGCGCGTCGAAGTGCAGTTCGACCGCGCGTCAGGCGGCATCGGCATCCCATGCTTCCGCGCGAGCAACGGGTCGTGACTCCCGCGTCCTTATCCGGCCAGGCGGCGATCGTCGGTGCGAGCACGGCGGCGATCGGTTGGGAGACGAACCAAAGCGTGGCGGAAATCATGGCCGATGCCGCGCACCTCGCGCTCGCGGATGCCGGGTTGAACGTGCGCGACGTCGACGGCGTCTTCGCCGTCACGCCTTACTTCTGGATGCCGTCGGTGACCCTTGCCGACCAGCTCGGCATCCAGCCGCGGGTCACCGACTCGACCAACATCGGTGGCGCTTCGGTCGTTGCGCACGTTGGTCACGCCTTGCGTGCGATCGTCCTCGGGCAGTGCGAGGTTGCGCTCATCGCGTATGCGAGCACGCAGCGCAGCGACACGGGAAGACTCGTCACCGGCGCCGATCTCCTGCCCTACGAGCGCCCGTATGGCCCGCTCTTCCCGATCTCGGGCTACGCGATGGTCGCGCAGCGGCACATGCACGAGTTCGGCACGACCCGTGAGCAGCTCGCGAAGGTCACGGTCGCCGCCAGTCAATGGGCCGCGCTGAATCCGGAAGCACTGAAGCCGGAGCCCGTTTCCGTCGACGATGTCCTCGCATCCCCGCTCATCAGCGATCCGCTGCGCAAGCTCGACATCTGCCTCGTCACGAACGGCGGCGGCGCGATCGTGGTCACGACGGGCGACCGCGCAAGGAAGCTCTCGAAACCGCCGATCATCGTGCTCGGCACCGGCGAGAGTCACGACCACTGTTATGTGTCCAGCATGCCGAGCTTCACCCGCAGTGCGGCGGTCGAGACAGGCGCGGCCGCGTTCGACATGGCGGGCCTCGGTCCGGAGGACATGGACATGGCGCAGATCTACGACGCGTTCACGATCATGGTCCTCCTCGGCCTCGAGGATCTCGGCTTTTGCCGCAAGGGCGAAGGCGGACGCATGATCGACGCGGGCATCGGGCCGGGTGCGCGCGTTCCCGTCAATACGTCCGGCGGAGGACTGCGGTACTGCCACCCCGGCATGTTCGGTATCTTCCTGCTCGTCGAGGCGGTGCGGCAATTGCGCAACGAGTGCGGGCGGCGGCAGGTGGCGAACGCGCGGCACGCGCTCGTTCATGGTTTCGGCGGCGTGCTGGCCGGCAACGCAACGGTGATCCTCGGGCGCGATGAACGTTCTCGGTGATCTGATCTCGCGCGCGGGGGCGCAGTTCGCCGAGCGCGTCGCGCTGGTCGGCGAGCGCCGCAGCCTGCGATTCGAGGACGTGGAGGCCGAGAGCAATCGACTCGCGACAGCCCTCGCCCGCGATTTCGGTCTTGCGCGCGGCGCGCGCGTCGCGATCCTCCTGCCGAATTGCCCTGAATTCGTCATCGCCGACTTTGCGCTGATCAAGGCGGGACTGATCCGCGTCCCGATCAATCCCCGCTACACCGCCTACGAGGTCGAGTTCATCCTGAACCACTCGGGAGCCGCGGCGCTCGTTACGAGCGTCTTGTTCGCGGACATCGTCGCGCACCTGCGCGGCCGGCTGACGTCGCCATTGCACGTCATCGTCGTCGACGATGCTTCGCAATCCGCCGAGGCCGCACCAGCGATTGCAGACGCATTCGGCTGGCGCGCCGTCCTCGCTCGCGGGACATCGGACCGTTTCGTCGTCGACACGCAGGAAGACGACGGCTACATGATCGCGTACACGTCGGGCACGACGGGGCGACCGAAAGGCGCGCTGACGACGGTGAAGGCGCGGTACGCGAACGTGATGAACGTCTACGCGAACGAGATGTTCGTGGCGCCGTCTGATGTCATGCTGCACGTCGCGTCGCTTGCGCACGGCAGCGGCACCAAAGTCTTCCCGTTCTTCATCAAGGGCGGCGTCAATGTCCTGCTGCAGAGATTCTCGCCGGCCGCATTCTTCGAGACCGTGCAGAAGCATGGCGTGACGACCAGCTGGATGGTGCCGACGATGGTCGCGATGATCACCGACGCGCCGGAGCGCGCGCAGACACGCTGTCCGAGCCTGCGCACGATCATCTACGGCGGCGCGCCGATGCCCGTGCCGGTGATAAAGCGCGCCCTCGAAGCCTTCGGTCCGATCTTCGTGCAAATGTACGGGTTGACCGAAGCGCCTCATCCCGACTTTGTCCTCGGCAAGTGGGAGCACGTGACGGATGGCGCGGCGGGCGGACCGCGCAGCGCGGGTGCGACCGGCCGGGCGGCGATCGGCGTTCGCATCCGGCTCGTCGACGACGCCGGCCGCGATGTCCTGGCTGGCGACGTCGGCGAGATCCTGATCGCCGGCGAGCATGTGATGACGGGTTACTGGAACGATCCCGCCGCCACCGCGGAAACGCTCGACGACGGCTGGTGCCGCACCGGTGATCTCGCGCGAATGGACACCGACGGCTTCTACTATATCGTCGACCGCAAGAAGGAGATGATCATTTCGGGCGGCTACAACGTCTATCCGCGTGAAGTCGAGGACGTGCTGTACCGCCACCCCGGGATCGCCGAGTGCGCGGTGATCGGGTCGCCGGACGAGGTGTGGGGCGAATGCGTGCACGCGCTGATCGTGCGGAAGCCCGGGTTCGAGATGACCCCCGAAGCGCTGAGCGCGCACTGCGCCCGCGAGCTTGCCGGATACAAGAAGCCGCGCCGAGTCACGCTGCTCGATGCGTTGCCGAGGACGGCCAACGGCAAGATCGACAAGAAGGCGCTGCGTTCGCGGTATTCGCGCGGTCCGGACGCCCCGCGCACGGAGTCCGTCGCATGAGCTACGTCCGCATCCTCGAGTTCGCCACGCCGCCTGCGCAACGACAGGGCGAGTGGTACGCGCGCCAGGGAGGCGGCGCGGTTTGCATCGAGCGCGGACGCGAACCCTTTACGGCGCTGAGCGAGAACGCGGCCCGCGCAACGAGCGTCTGGAGCGGCGTGCGCATCTACCAGTGCGGCGCGGAGCGCAAGGGCGCGCTCGTGTTCATGCTCAAATATCCGGTGCCGTGCGAATTCCACGACGAATTCGACGCGTGGTTCCAGTACGAGCACATGCCGATGCTGCTGGAAGAGCCGACATGGTATGGGTGCACGTTCTACCGCGCGCTCGGCGGCTCGCGCTATGCATTCGGCGCGCTGCACAACCTCGAGCCGCAGGCGCTCACGTCCGATGCACGCAACCGCTCGGTGGATACGCCATGGTGGCACCGATTGACCAAACACGCGTGGTTCGACAAGGAATTCGTGCGGGCGCGCTTGACGGAAATGTGAAAGACAGCCATGAAGAGACCTATCGCAATCGTCGATGAAACGCTGCGCGATGCGCATCAGTGCCTGTGGTCCACGCGCATGACGAACGAGATGATGCTGCCGATCGCCGAGCGCATGGACCGCATCGGCTTCGACTCCATCGACCTGATCGGCGGCGCAGTGTGGGACGTGGCGGTCCGCTTCCTCAAGGAGGATCCGTGGGAGCGCATCCGCCACATGCGCAAGCTCGTCACGCAGACGCCGCTCAACGCCATCGTCCGCGGACAGAGCCTGTGGACGTTCGAGGTGTTCCCAAACGATGTCGTGGAGCTCGCGATGCAGCGGCTGCAGGCAAACGGCATCGCGCAGGTCTACGTGTACGACCAGTTCAACGACCTGCAGAACGTCGAGGTGCCGGTCGCAAAGGCGCGCGACGTCGGAATGACGGTCGTCGGCACGCTCGTGTTCTCGTGGAGTCCCGTGCATACGGATGCGTACTACGCCGAGAAAGCGGCGCAATTCCAGCGGATGGGCGCGCACGAGATCAACCTGAAGGACCCGAGCGGCATGCTGTCCGTCGAGCGCATCGGCACGATCGTGCCGGCGCTTCGGGCGGCGGTCGGTGCGATGCCGATCAACGTCCACTCGCATTGCATGACGGGCCGCGCGCCGGACGTTCTGCTGGCAAGCGCGGAGGCGGGCGCGGACAAGCTGCACACCGCAATCTCCCCGCTCGCGCATGGCGCCTCGCATCCGCCTAGCGAGTGGATCCACGACGAGCTCACGCAGCGCGGTTACGAAACGGGACTCGACCGCGATGCGCTGGAGGACATGGCGAGCTACTTCCGCTACATGTGCTTCCGCTACGACAAGCCGCGCGGGGAGCCCGTCGCGTTCGACGAGCGCGTGCTCGAGCACCAGATGCCAGGCGGCATGATCTCCAACCTGCGCAACCAGCTGCGGCAGGACGGCATCGAGCATCGGCTGGACGAGATCCTTCACGAGACGGCGCAGGTGCGGAAGGACATGGGCTACGCCCCCGTGGTCAGTCCCACCGCGCAATTCATGGTCACGCAGGCGGTGCTGAACGTGATGCAGGGCGAGCGCTACCGAACGGTCCCCGACCAGCTTCGGAAGTACTGCCTCGGCTACTATGGCAAGCCGCCGGCGCCGATCGCGCCGGAGCTCATGGAGCGCGCGGTCCGCAAGGGAGACAGGTTCGTCGAAGGTCGCGCGGGCGACCTCGTGCCGCCGGCGCTCGATCGCCTCCGCAGAACGCGCGGGCCGTTTCAATCGGACGAGGACCTGCTGAACGCCGCGTTCTATCCGGAAGAGATCCTGAATCCGCTCTTCGCCGCGCGCGACGAGGCCGATTACACGCGCTTCTATTCGGCGTACAACCCCCTGCGCGAGCTGCTCGCGCACGTCGCTCGTCAGGGGCATATTGGCTATATCTCGCTTCGAGGCGAAAATCTGAACGTCGAGATGAGCCAATGACGCCCGCGTCCGTCGAGAAGACGCTCGCGGCTTGAGCAACTTGCGCATGTTCATTCGCGAAGTCGAGGGCACGGATCGGAACGCCCTGCGTCGCCTCGCCGATGGCGCGCGCGACGGTATGGAGGTCTTCGTTCATGACGAAGGCACGGGCGGCGTCGTGCTTTGGCAGGACGACGACGTTGCACCGGAACGCGCGATCACCGATAAGCGCGTCGAGCTGCGCTTCACGGGCGGCCGTTACGGCGCCGACGCCGGAAGCTGGCTGTTCTACGTGGGCCTGTGGACGCCCGACGATTTTCGCGATGAATTTATTGCGTGGTACAAGCTCGAGCACCTGCCGATCCTGCTCGAGAGTCCTGTGTGGGACGGTTGCCGTTTCGTCGAGGAGAAGACCGACCGCGGCGCGCAGTTCTACGCGCTGCACCAGCTCGCCGACCGTAGCGCACTCGATTCCGCGGAGCGCAGGCATTCGCGCGCGACGCCCTGGTTCAGGCGTCTTGCAACCTACACTTGGTTCGACGGCGCATTCAAGCGTACCCTCTGCCGAAGAATGCCGGAATGAACGGCTCGCGGCGATTTGATCCGGAAGCGCGTGGTGAAATCGCAGGCACCGGAAGCGATAACACGACCCAACAAAAGGAGGAGTTCATGAGTTCACACCGATCGGACGACGAGAAGTCACCCACATCGCCCCCATTGCGGGTCCGTGCGGACCGGCGGCGTTTCCTTGGCAGCGCCGCGGCAGCGGCGGGTGGCCTCGTGCTCGGCGATTTGACGCTGTCCTCGAAGCCGGCGCACGCGCAGGCGAGCGCGGCCTTCACCGACTGGGGCTGGCCCACGCCGTACGAGCAGATTTCGCCGAAATCGAAGCAGTGGCTGGAGAGCAAGGGCTGGTGGCCGCTCAACGCCGCGTGGGTCGTTGTATGGTCGGGCGAGGAGATGATCGGCACCGTCCTGCGCGATCAGAAACTGCTCGAAAAGCGCGGCATCGAAACCAAGTGGCAAACGTTCGTCGCGGCTGGATTTTCGAACGAAGCGTTCATTCCGGGCCGCATCCAGCTCGCGAACACCGGCGCCCTCGGCGTGCTGGCGCTGCTCAGCAACAAGGTGCCGACGCGCGCGCTCGCCGTGCATTCGCCGGGCATCACGCACGCGGCCACCGTGCCGACGGATTCACCCCTCAAGAGCCTGTCCGATCTCAAGGACCAGAAGGTGCTGAAGCGCACGGCCGTCGTCGGCACGACGACCGGCTCGACGAATCACTTCGGGTTCATCGCGGCGGCCGCGTATCTCGGTCTCAAGGAAGGACAGGACTTCACATTGCGGAGCCTGCCGCCCGGCGATCTCGCCACCGGTCCCAAGGGTGTCGATGTCTACACCATCTGGGAACCGCACGTCTCGTTCTCGACCGAGGTGCTGAAGGCGACGCGCCTCCTCGAAACGCTCAATCCGTATTACATCTACAGCGGCTACTACTACACGCGGCTTGAGATCGAGGAAAACGCACCCGACGTCGCACAGTTGATGACCGACGCTTTTATCGAAGCGGTGCTGTGGGCCAAGGCGAATCCCGACGCCGCGATCGCGGCGCTGATGGAACAACCCGCGTATGGACGGCTCAGCAAGGAGCTGATCCAGCGGATGTCCGAGCGCTACCTGTTCTGGCCGAAGCCCACCGTGTATTACCCGTTCGACGATCCGAATGGCCTGTGGCCGAAGGAGGAAGGACGCATCAGCGAATGGGCCTTCACGACCGGCGCGTCGAAAAACCGCGTGACCGACGCCGATTGGCTGAACGTGCGCAAGACGAGCTACATGGCGAACACGTTCAAGAAGCTCGGCTGGGCCGTGCCAACGCGCCCGCCGTTCCTGCCGAAGGACTTCGCGGGCGTGGGCAAGCTGCCCTACAAACCGTACTCCGCGGAAATCCTCACCGGGCCCGCGCCGTTTCCCGAACCGGGAGAACTCACGAAGCCGTGGACCTTCAAAGGTAAGACGTACTCCACATGAGACTGCCCGAAGATCGCGTTCTTCCGGGACCGTGGCCGGAAGAGCGCGAGCAACCTTCGTCGCCGGGGGACGCGGCAAACGCGCCCCTCGAACGCGACCTCGCGCGCCAACAACGGCGCGCCGTGTCCGATCCCGCAGCGATCGCCCGGCTGGCAGCGTCGATGGTGCCGCCCCGGCCACCGGCGTGGCGCAGGATCCTGTCCGAAGTGCAGCATTTCTGGCTGCTCGTCGCGTTCCTGCTCGTGTGGCAGGCGGTGAGCGTGTTCGGCACCCGCATCAATCCTCAGCTCGACGTCATGCTCCCGCCGCCGACCGCCGTGTTCTCGGCGGCCGTCGAGCTTGCGAACCGCCACGCACTGATGCCGCAGATTGTCGACAGTCTTTACCGCGTGCTTCTTGCGGTTGGGACGGCGAGCGTCATCGGCGTCCCGCTCGGGCTCGCGATGGGATGGTTTCCGCGGTTTCGCTCGATCGTCGATCCGCTGCTGGAGTTCATCCGTCCGATCCCACCGCTCGCGTGGATTCCGCTCAGCATCCTCTGGTTCGGCATCGGCGATACACAGATCGTCTACATCATCTTCCTCGCGGCCTTCTTTCCGATCGTGCTGAATTCCATGGCCGGCGCGCGCGATGTCGACACCTACCTGGTGCGCGCGGGCCAAAGTCTGGGCGCACGGCCCGGAGAGCTCTTCGCGACGATCGTGCTGCCCGCGGCGCTCCCGAACATCTTCACCGGCGTTCGCGTCGGTCTCGGCATCGGGTGGATGGCGCTCGTTGCCGGCGAGCTCGTCGCTGCGCCGACCGGTCTCGGCTACATGATCAACAATGCGCGCACGATCTTTCGCAGCGATTACATCCTGCTCGGCATGGTGCTGATCGGCGTACTCGGCCTGCTCCTGGATTTCGGGATGCGTCGCGCTGCACTGCTGATCATGCCGTGGCACAAGGGCCAGTAGGACCGGTTCGCCGGGATTTCTAGACGGGTTCCGTCGGACGGGGCGTTTCAACGACATGGCCCAGGTGAGTGTCAGGAACGTGAGCAAGGTTCACGTGCCGCACGCCGGCGCGCCGCTCCTCGCGCTGCACGAGGTGGACTTCGACGTCGAGCGCAACGAGTTCTTCTCGATCGTCGGACCGAGCGGTTGCGGAAAGACGACGCTCCTCAACCTGCTCGCGGGCTTCGAACAGCCGACGCGCGGGGAATTGCGCGTCGACGGCGAATTGATCACCGCTCCGGGATGGGAGCGTGCCGTCGTCTTTCAGGAGTACGCGCTCTTTCCCTGGTACACGGTCAGCCAGAACATCCGGTACGGGCTGAAGCGCAAGCGCTGTCCGCCCGCGGAGCAGGATCGGCTGATCGAGCATTACATCGGACTTGTCGGGTTGGGCGGATTCGAGTCGCGGTATCCGCGGGAGTTGTCGGGCGGCATGCGGCAGCGCGTCAGCATTGCGCGGGCGCTCGCCGTGAACCCCGCGATACTGCTGATGGACGAGCCGTTCGCGTCGCTCGACATCCAGACGCGCGAGTACATGCAGGACGAGTTGCTGAAGATCTGGCAGCGCGAGCCGAAGACCGTGATCTTCGTCACGCATAGCATAGACGAGGCCATCAAGCTGTCGGATCGCATTGCCATCATGGCACCCCGGCCCGGCCGGGTGGAGGAAATCAAGGTCGTGGAGTTCGAGCGTCCTCGCGATCCGACGAACACGGCGATGGTCCGATTGGCGGCGGAGGTGAAGGCGTGGATGCGCCAACAGGTTTTCACCTCGCCCGCCGCCGACACGTTATGACGTCGCGGCCAAGGGCGGTTCGTCGATGACCCGCCTCAACGCTTGCGAGCGGACTTGCCCGCAGTCGTCGCGAAATAGATCCCCGCGATGATCAACGCGGCGCCGGCAAAGTGGTAGGTCTGCACCCGTTCGCCGAGAAACGCGATCGACAAAAGCGGCGTGAACAGCAGCATCAGGTACATGAACGGACCCGCCCGTGCAGGACCGACGCGTGCCACCCCGCGGTTCCACGCCTCGTATGCGAGCACCGAAGCCACGACGCCGACGTAGGCGATGCCCATCAGCGATACGCCGCTCGGCTTCAGGAACTTGCCCGTCGCCATTTCGACGATGTAGAGCGGCGCAAGCAGCATGACGCTCGCCGCCGCAATCAGCGCGAGAAGATCGAGGCCGCGCAGTTCAGGCGGACGCCAGCGAAGGCATACCGTGTATCCGGCCCAGGAAAGCGTACCGATCAGCACCCAGATGTCGCCCGAGTTCAAATGCAGTGCCCGAATCGTTTGCAGGTCGCCACGGCCGACGATGACGAACACGCCGGCGACGGACAACGCGATTCCCGCGTAGGCCAGCACGCGGAACCGCTCATGCAGCAGCAGAACGGACAGCAGGACGATGAATACGGGCGACGCCGAATTGAGCAGCGCGGCGTTGGTCGCAGTCGTCTCGCTGAGCCCCCAGTAATACGGGATATGCTGCAGCACCGTCGCGAACAGCGCGAGCAGGACGATGATCTTCCACGAGCGGCGGATGACCGGCCATTGCGAACGCAGGTGTCGCCAGGTGAAGGGCGCCAGCACGAGGAACGCCACGGTCCAGCGCCAGAATGTGAGGGCGACGGGCGGGGCATCGAAGCGCAGCGCGCGCCCGATCACGAAGTTGCCCGCCCAGCACAGGACGGCCACGGCGAGCATCCCATATGCGGAGACGTTCGACGCATGCTTTGCCGGGGAGGATACGGTGATGGACGGACGCATTTCTTGGACGGGCGTGGGAAGTTGCGCGTTGCGCCCGGACATCCGAGATGCGTTCAGCGCATCGGACGAATAGTAACGGGAGCGTCGCCGGCATGGACTTGAACCTCGAAGGCAGGACTGCGCTCGTCACCGGAGGCATGAGCGGCATCGGGCGGTCGATCGTCGCGGAGCTTCTGGCGGAAGGGTGCGACGTTCATGTCGGCGACATCAATCCCGTCGCCGACTCCGACGACGGCGCGTCCGAACGGCGTCATCCGATCCGACTCGACGTCGGGGACGCGATCGGTGTGCAGCAAGCGGTCGATCGCATCGTGCAGGCACGCGGACGCATCGACATCCTCGTGAACTGCGCGGGCATCCTCAAGACCCGACCACTGATCGATTCGACAATCGCGGATTGGGATGAGGTGGCGCGCGTCAATTTGTCGGGCGTCTATTACTGCTCGAAGGCCGTCATGCCCGCGATGATTCGCGCCCGTTACGGCAAGATCGTGAACATCGCGTCGGTCTCGAGCGTCAAGGGCGGCGGTCAATTCGGCAACGTGCTGTATGGCACGACGAAGGCGGGCGTCGTCGCGATGACGCAAGGTTTCGCGCGCGAGCTCGGACCTCACGGCATCAACGTCAATGCCGTGTCGCCGGGCGTCGTCGAAACTGCGATGACCGCCTCGTTGATGACACCGGACATCCGCGATCGGATCACCGAAGCGATTCCACTGCGGCGATTGATCGAGCCGGTCGAAATCGCGCGCGCCGTCGCGTACCTCGCATCCGAGGTTTCACAGGCCATCACCGGGCAGGTGCTGGTCGTCGATCGCGGCTTCCTCGTTCGCTGATGGCGGCTTCCATCCAGCGCGTCCTCATCGCCAATCGCGGCGAGATCGCCGTGCGCATCAACCGCACGTGCAACGACATGGGCATCGAGACGGTGCAGGTGTACTCCGAAGCCGATCGGGAGTCGCTCGCCGTCAAGCTCGCGGACCGGGCGGTGTGCATCGGCGGCCCGCGTTCGGCCGACAGCTATCTCGACATGTCGGTCCTGATCAAGGCGGCGAGAGCATTCAAGGCCGACGCCGTTCATCCCGGCTATGGATTCCTTTCGGAGAATCCGGAATTCGCCGCCTTGTGCGCGAAGGAGGGATTGACATGGATCGGCCCGCCTGCCGATGTCATCCGACTGATGGGGAACAAGGCTGCCGCGCGCCACGCGGCGGCTGCGGCCGGATTGAATACGACGCCGGGTTCCGATGGCGTGGTCAGCGACTGGCAACGGGCCGCGTCAGTCGCAGAGCGCGTCGGCTTTCCGATCCTCCTCAAGGCTTCGGCGGGCGGTGGCGGCCGAGGCATGCGTCTCGTGGAAAGTGGGGCCGCAATCAAGGACGCGTTCGCCGAGGCGCAACGCGAGGCCCAGCTGTCGTTCGGCGACAACACGCTCTACGTCGAGAAATTCCTGCCGCGCGTGCGACACGTCGAGGTCCAGGTGCTCGGCGACGAGACGACGGCGCTTCATTTGTGGGAGCGCGACTGCTCGACCCAGCGGCGCAACCAGAAGCTCGTGGAGGAAAGCCCGGCGTTCGGCCTGTCCGACCACCTGCGAACGGCGATGTGCGGCGCGGCGGCCGAGCTTGCGCGTAGCGTCGGTTACAGGAGTGCCGGGACGATCGAGTTCATCGTCGATAGTGACGCCCAACGTTTCTATTTCATGGAGATGAACACGCGCATCCAGGTCGAGCACCCGGTCACCGAAATGGTGCTTGGCGTTGACCTCGTCGAGAGCCAGATTCGCATTGCGCGCGGCGAAGGCCTGCCCATCAAGCAAGCCGACGTCGTTGCGCGTGGTCACGCGATCGAGTGCCGCATCAACGCGGAGGACCCGTCCAAGGGATTTGCACCGTCACCGGGAACGCTCGCGACGTACCGCGCGCCCGGCGGCCCCGGGATTCGCATCGACACGCATGTATTCCAGGGATACACCGTTCCCCCGTACTACGACTCGCTCATCGCCAAGCTGATTGCGTGGGGAACCGACCGCGACGAGGCGATCCGGCGCATGCAGCGTGCGTTGAACGAAATGCGCATTGAAGGCGTGATGACGACGACACCCTTCCATCGCAAGCTGTTGCGCGATCCGGCCTTTCGCGCAGGCGATGTCCACACGCGTTACATCGAGCAGGAATTCCTGCCGCGCGAATTTCCGGCGGATGCCGCGTGAGGATCGCTGCAGCGCGCCCGGTCCGTCAGGTCGCCGGTGCCCGGCCGGCGCGAAGCATCGCTCCGCCGATGACGATACCAATCAGTCGACGTGCGCGCCGCTCGCTTTGACGACCTTCGCCCATTTCGCCGTTTCGGCAGCGATGTGCTTCGCAAATGCGTCGGGAGGCCCCCCGGCCGCAATCGCCCCCTGGGAGGAAAGTTTCTCCTTCGCCTCGGGTGTCGCAAGCCATGCCACAACGGCGCCGTTGATCTTGTCCACGATGGGCTTGGGTGTGCCGGCCGGTGCGAGCACCCCAAACCACGAGGACGCCTCGAAGCCGGGCAGTCCCGATTCCGCAAGCGTGGGCACGTCGGGCAGCGCCGCGGAGCGCTCGGCACTCGTGACGGCAAGTGCGCGCAACTTGCCGGCCTTGATGAACGAGAGCGACGACGGCAGGTTGTCGAACATCAATTGCACCTGCCCGCCCATGAGATCGGTTAGTGCCGGGCTGCTTCCTTTGTACGGAACGTGCGTCATCTCCACGCCCGTCATCGTCTTGAACAGCTCACCGGACAGATGGATCGACGTTCCGTTGCCGGACGATGCGTAGTTGAGCTTGCCGGGATTGGCCTTGCCGTAGGCGATCAGCTCCTGCACGGACTTCACCGGGAGCGACGGATTCACGACCAGCACGTTGGGCACGCCCGCAACGAGGATGACCGGCACGAAGTCCTTGACGTGGTCGTAGGGCATTTTCGCGTACAGGCTCGGATTGATCGCGTGCGTGCCAACCGTGCCCATGAGCAACGTGTATCCGTCGGGGCTGGCCTTCGCGACGATGTCCGATCCAATGTTCCCGCCCGCGCCCGGGTGGTTGTCGACGACGACCTGCTGGCCCCATGTTTCCGACAGCTTCTGCGCGACCGCGCGCGCCAGGATGTCGGTGGTGCCCGCGGGAGGGAACGGCACGACGAGACGAATGGGCTTGGCGGGGTATGTGCTCGGTTGCGCCGACGCCAGAGGCGCGACGAGCGCGACCACCCCAGCGGCGAATACGGCCAGTGCATGCAAGATCGATCGAATCATCTTTTCCTCCAGATCGAGTTATAGGTGCGGCAGTGACGCGGTCCGTGTCCCCGGCGTGCATCCAACTTCGAATTCAAAGATTGCCAGGGTTGTTGACAGACCCTAGTCGACCTTGGCGCCCGACGCTTTCACGATGCGCGCGTACTTCGCAAGCTCGCTTGCAACGAAGCGTCCGAAGTCCGCGGCCGAATCCGGCGCCGGCTCCGCGCCCTGGGCAAGCAGCCGCTCGCGCACGTCCGGCGACTCCAGGATCCGCACGACGTCGCCGTTCCACTTCGCGATCACGTCCGCGGGCGTTCCCGCGGGTGCGAAGAGCCCGAACCACGTGGAAATGTCGAATCCGGGAACGCCGGCTTCGGCCATCGTCGGCAGGTCGGGCGCGAGCTTCGAGCGCTCGGCGGTCGTCACGGCGAGCGCGCGCAGCTTGCCGGCCTTCACCTGCGCCATCGCGTTCGCGAGATTGTCGAACATCAACTGTGTGTCGCCGGCCAGCAGCGCCTGCATCGCCGGCGCCGCGCCCTTGTACGGGATATGCACCATGTCGATGCCCGCGTCGACCTTCAACAGTTCGCCGGCGAGATGACCGGCACTGCCGGTGCTACCGGAACCGAACGACAACTGGCCCGGATGTGCCTTTGCATACGCGATCAGCTCCTTGACCGAATTCACCCGTAACGCGGCGTTCACGACGAGGACGTTCGGCGTGATGGCGACACGGGTGATCGGCGCGAAGTCCTTCTGCGCGTCGTACGGCATCTTTGCGTACAGGCTCGGATTGACCGCGTGCGTGGAGAGCGCGCCCATCACCACCGTATAACCGTCGGGGGGCGATTTCGCCACGAGATCGGCGCCGATGTTTCCGCCGGCGCCCGGCTTGTTCTCGACGACGACGCCTTGCCCCCACCGCTCGCTCAACTGTTGCGCGAGCAGCCGGCCCACGGCGTCGAGCGGACCGCCCGGCGGAAACGGCACGACGAGCCGTGCCGGCTTCGCGGGAAACGCTTGCGCAAACACCGCGGGCGACGCTGCAATGCAGGCGCATGCGAGCACGGCAGCCGCGGCAATGGTCGTCAGGCGACGAAGCGTCGAAATCCGTGTCCCGCGTGCCTCCGAAACATCTCGTTTCAACATGAAGAAAGATTCCAAAAACGCAGAATCGCGAGTGTAACAGCCCGTTTTGAGCGGTTGTCCGCGCGACGGGTGGGTTTGCCGGGCCTGGAGGCGGAGCGCATAATCGCGGCTCGCCGTGGGCTGCGCAGGGAACCGTTGCGCGGCCCCGAGACTCTCCTAGAGGCATGAACAAATCCGCGTTGATCTTCGCGGCCGCGCTCGGTGTCGTCGTGGCCGCCGGAGCCGGTTACTGGTTCGGCGCGCAACGTTCGCCCGCGGCATCTTCCGCCGCGGGCCCAGCGAGCGGTGCCGGTGCGACCGGCGCCGTGGCCAAGGCACCCGCCCAGGCGGGACCCGCCATGACGGTCGAAGCGGTCAAGGTCGCGACGCAGCCGATGCCGCAGACGATCACGGCCGTCGGCAGCCTGCGCTCGGACGAGTCGGTCACCGTGCGGCCGGAAGTGGCGGGGCGGATCAGCGCGATCCTCTTCAAGGAGGGCCAGCACGTCGCGAAGGGCATGACGCTGATCCGGCTCGATCCCGCGATAAATGCAGCCGAGGTGCAGCAGGCGCGCGCCAACCTGAAGCTTGCGCAGAGCAAGTACGATCGTGCGGTGGAATTGTCGCAGCGCAATTTCATTTCTGGCCAGGCGAAAGACGAGGCCGAGAACAATCTTCGCGTTGCCGAGGCCTCCGTTGCGCTCGTCGAGGCGCGCCTCGCGAAGACCGAGATCAAGGCGCCGTTCTCCGGGATGATCGGCCTGCGTGTCGTTTCCGTCGGCGATTACGTGAAGGAGGGCGCCGATGTCGTCAATCTCGAATCGATCGATCCTTTGAAGGTCGATTTCCGCGTTCCCGAGATCTATCTGCAGCAGGTGCAGGTCGGGCAGACGCTCACCATCACGCTCGATGCCCTCCCAGGCAAGACGTACGACGGCAAAGTCCTCGCGGTCAATCCGCTGGTCGACGCGGGAGGCCGTTCCGTGGTGATTCGCGCGGTCGTGCGCAACCAGGGCACGTCGCTTCGCCCGGGGATGTTCGCGCGGGTGAAGCTCATCACGCGCGACGAGAAGCAGGCGCTGGTGATCCCCGAGCAGGCGATCGTGCCGCAAGGCGACGAGCAGTATGTCTACCGCGTTGTCGACGGTAAGGTGACGCGCGTCAAGGTGGACATTGGACAGCGCCGCGACAGCAAGGTCGAGATCCTCAGGGGTCTCGAAGCCAACGACGTCGTCGTGACTGCCGGGCAACTTAAGCTCCGGGACGGCATGGCGGTGACGATCCTCGGCGGCAACGGCGCGGCGTCCGCCGCAGTACCACCGCGCGACAAGGGCGACGCTTCGCCGCTCGCCAAATCCTGACCCGGTAACGATCCGTGCAGCTGCCCGAGATCTGCATCAAGCGGCCGGTCTTGGCGACGGTCCTGTCGCTGATCATCCTGCTGATCGGCCTCATTTCCTATACACGGCTTTCGGTGCGCGAATACCCGCGCATCGACGAGCCCGTTGTCAGCGTCAACACGACTTACCGGGGCGCATCGGCGGAAGTCGTCGAGTCGCAGGTGACGAAGCCCCTCGAGGACTCGCTCGCCGGCATCGAGGGCG
>JBKPOL010000499.1:0-1939 GCA_046733075.1 Pseudomonadota bacterium
GCCGCGGTGAAGAGCCAGACCTCGCTGTCGGCGCTCAACATCGGCCAGAGCGCAATCATCGCGATCGCCGTCACGCTGATCATGTGGCGCGCGACCGTCGGCGTCGTCAACGGAAAGATGACGATCGGCGACCTGGTGCTCGTGAACGCGTTCATGATCCAGCTCTACATCCCGCTCAACTTCCTGGGCGTCATTTATCGCGAGATCAAGCAGGCGCTCGCCGACATGGAGCGACTGTTCCGACTGATCGAGGAGCACGCCGAGATCACCGATCGCAAGGGTGCCGGGCCGCTCATCGTGCGCGGCGGGGAAATTCGCTTCGAGCACGTCGACTTCGCCTACGAGCCCAATCGCCAGATCCTGCACGACGTGACGTTCACGGTGCCTGCGGGTCGCAACGTCGCCGTCGTCGGGCCGTCGGGCTCCGGCAAATCGACGCTCGCCCGCCTCCTCTATCGCTTCTACGACGTGCAGGCCGGCCGGATCACGATCGACGGACAAGACATTCGCGCCGTGCAACAGGCATCGCTACGCGCGGCGATCGGCATCGTTCCCCAGGATACCGTGCTGTTCAACGACACGATCGAATACAACATTGCGTACGGCCGCCCCGGCGCAACGCATGAAGATATCGTCGAGGCGGCCAAGCTCGCGCAGATCCACGACTTCGTGTCGCGCCTGCCGGAGGGCTACGCAACTGCCGTGGGCGAGCGCGGCCTCAAGCTCTCGGGCGGCGAGAAGCAGCGCGTCGCCATCGCGCGCGCGATCCTCAAGCGTCCGGCCATCCTGATTTTCGACGAAGCGACGTCCGCACTCGATTCGCGGGCCGAGAAGGCCATCCAGGCGGAGCTCAAGATGATCGCTCGCGACCACACGTCGCTCACGATCGCACACCGTCTGTCGACGATCGTCGATGCGCACGAGATCCTGGTCCTCGACCGGGGACGCATCGTCGAGCGCGGCACGCATGTTGCTCTACTCGTCGCCAACGGTGTTTACGCGAGGATGTGGCGCCTGCAACAGGACGAGCGGCGTACACATTCGGGCCCCGTGGACGATGAAGACCATTCCGCGCCGCCGGCAGATGAACGGCAGGAAATGAACGAAGCGCGGGCCGCCGCCGCGGCTGCAACGCTGCGGAGCGGGTCCTAAGCGCTTGATTCGTCGGAAACCGTTTGACGAGCGGCGCCGATCGTGCGATAACGCCGCCGGATTACAGAGACGCTCGCTTGATGACACGGTTGCTCACTTTTGTTTTGCTGGCGGTTCTGGCGGCCCCTGCAGCGGCGCAGTTGGCGTCGCTCGACCCCGCGCGGCTGAAACTGTCGTCGGCGAACGTGCTGGTGCTCGACGCTGCCGCGGATCGTCAGGTCTACGCAAAAGCGGCAGACGAAGTGACGCCGATCGCCTCCGTCACCAAGTTGATGACGGCGATGGTCGTTCTGGACGCGAAGCAGCCGCTCGACGAGGCGCTCGACATCGACATGGGCGACTTCGATTACCTCAAGGGCAGCCACTCCCGGTTGCGCATGGGGTCCGTGTTGTCGCGGCGGGAGATGCTGCGTCTCGCCTTGATGTCTTCCGAGAACCGCGCCGCGTCGTCGCTTGCCCGCCACTACCCCGGCGGCACGCGCGCCTTCGTCGATGCGATGAACATCAAGGCGTCGCTGCTCGGCCTCGCCCATACGCATTATTCGGATCCCACGGGGCTTTCCGCCGAGAATGTCTCCACCGCCGTCGATCTCGCCAAGCTCGTGCAGGCGGCGGCCGAGTATCCGTTGATCCGCGAGTTCACGACAACGCCGTCGTATCTCGTCGAGCTGCAACCGACCGGGCACGTCGTCGGCTTCAACAATTCCAACGCGCTGGTCAAGAACCAGTCGTGGGACATCCAGCTCCAGAAGACCGGCTACATCCGCGAGGCGGGCAAATGCGTCGT
>JBKPOL010000500.1:0-5237 GCA_046733075.1 Pseudomonadota bacterium
CCGGTGTCCAGTTCGATTACGCGATTGCGATGGGCGTTCGCTATGGCGAGGGCGAATGGAAGCAGACCATCGAGAAGCTCATCGCGGAAAATCGCGGAGCGATCGATACGATCCTGCGTCAATACGGCGTCCCGCTGGTGAACGAGCGTGGTGAACTGCTCGAGCAGGGAGCCGGCCGGTGACATTCACTGGGTCCGCGCAGTCCCCCGCGGGCCGCGGTCGCGAAACGCGTTTTGCCTTGGCAGGCGCCGCGCTCCTGCTGGCCGCCGTTGCGTTCACGCCCGTGCGCGTTGCATCGCAGCCGCTTCTTCCATCGACGTTTCTGCCAATCTCGGCGACGGTCGTTCGCGTCGAGGCGAACCGCCAGCAGGGAGGTAACTCGATCGGCAGCGGCGTGGTGGTCGCGCCTTCGGTCGTCGTCACGAACTGCCATGTCACACGGGATGCGACGGCCATCCGCATCTCGGCCGCTGGGCAGTTGTTCGAAGCGACCGGACAGCGCGCCGACGGCGCGCACGACATCTGTTTTCTGCACGTGCCTGGATGGCAAGGAAAGGTTGCCAAGGTCGCGCAGGGGAACGAGCCGCACGTCGGCGATCCCGTCGCTGCGATCGGTTTCACCGGAGGAACGGGCAGGTCGCTCCATCTCGGTCGCGTGCGTGCGCTGCACGTGTTCGATGGAGCAAGAATCGTCCAGTCGGATGCCGCATTCACCTCGGGTGCGAGCGGCGGCGGCCTTTTCGATCGCGACGGACAGCTGGTGGGTCTCCTCACGTTTCGCTCGCGCGAATCGTCGAGCAGTTTCTACGCGCTGCCCGTGCGATGGATCCTCGACCGATTGCCCGCCGACGACCAATGGGCCGAGATCCATCCGCTTCCCGACGCCGCGCCTTTCTGGCAGCGTGACATCGCCACCCAGCCGTACTTCATGCGCGCCGCCTTGCTTGGCGCGCAGCAGCGGTGGCCCGAACTGATCGAGCTCACGGCGACGTGGGCCAAGGCGGACCCGCAGGACGCCGAGCCCTTCCGTTTGCGCGGGAGTGCATTGCGGGCGCTCGACCTCGGCGAGTCGGCGGTGCATGCCTTCAACGAAGCGCTGCGGCTCGAACCGGACAATCCGCTGAACTGGTACGGGCTCGCCCTCGCCTACGCTTCCATCGGAGAAACCGCCGCGTCGGAGCACGCGGAATCGGTGACGGTCGGTCTGGACGGTGACCTCGCCGCGGCGCTTCACGACGAGATCGCGGACGTGCACGCCGCGCGATGAACCGGCGAGACGCGCTGCAACGGATCGGCGCCGCATCGTTCGCGATTGCGCCGGTGCAGTGGGCGGCCGTTGTCGCGAGCGGCTCGCAGGACGCGAGCGCTGCGACGCCGGACCAGTTCTCCGAGGCCGAGAAACGCCTGTTCGTCGAAGATCAGCTGCGGGACCTTCCTCCGCGCGCGGCGACCCTGGAATACGCGTTTGCAAAGCGAGGATCACTGGAACCGAACGTCGACGACACTGCAATACTTCGCGTTGGCGCGCCGGGAACGGGGGGCGCCCGGCCCGCGCATGTCGACTTCCTGACTGATGTGCGCCGACTCGAATTGCCGGACGTCGATGCCGCTACCGCGAATCCGGTCATCCTGTTCTTCCTCGAGCGCGATGTGCGCGAAATGCACCGGCTGACCGGCGGCTCGACGAATTACTACCGCAAGCGTATCCGGCTGGCGCTCGCGGAAGCGGCGGAGGTTCAATCGATCACGACCACGCTTGGACCGCGTTCCATCGCCGGCACGGCGATCGTCATCGAGCCCTACCGCGACGATCCGGCTCGCTCGCGCTACGAGCGTTTCGCGGACAAGAATTACCGCTTCACGCTGTCGAATGACGTTCCCGGCATGGTCGTCGAGATGCGCAGTGAGCTCCTCGCTCCCTCGGCCGGGGCCGGTTCCAAGCGCGACACGATGATCGCCGAAACGCTGCGATTCACACGGATGCGTTGAGCGCGTCATCACGGCAAGGAGAATTTCGATGCAGAGACAGATCGTGCTGATGCTCCTCCTCGGCTCGGCAATCGGCCTTGCGCACGCGAACGACTTCCCGACCCGGGCGCGGGTCGAGTTCGTGCTGAAATGCATGAAGGAGAGCGACGCGTTGCCCGAGGAGTCGATGTACAAGTGCTCGTGCGCCATCGATGCGATCGCCGAAAAGGTCGACTACGACAAATGGGTCGACATGTCGACGGTCGCGAATGGCATGACGATCGCAGGCGAGCGCGGCGGCGTGATGCGCGACATGAAGGACGGGCGGTCGATCGTCGCAAGCTATCGGACGCTGCAGGACGACGCCAAGAAGGCGTGCTTCATTCGCCCGCACTGATGCGCGACGCGTGGCGTTCGATCGGTCATCGAAAAGGGCGACGCTGCTCGGCTGGCTTTCGCGGATTGCCTGGGTTTCGCTGATCGCCTGGTTCGCGCGCGAGGCGGTTGCCGCCAGCCTGCCGCCGCTTGCGCTCGACAATCCGGCTCCCGGGATCTACGTCCACTACGGCAGGCAGGAGTCGATGTCCCGCGAGAATTCCGGCGACATCGCGAATCTGGGATTCATCGTCGGAAACCGGTGCGTGGCGGTCGTCGACACGGGTGGAACTTACGCGGTGGGTCGCGCATTGCGGGATGCGATCCGCAGTGTCACCGCGTTGCCGGTCTGTTACGTGATCAACACACACGTCCACCCCGATCATGTGTTCGGCAATGCCGCCTTCGTCGATGACCATCCGCAGTTCGTCGGACATGCGCGGCTTGCCGCGTCATTGGCGCGTCGGGGATCCAATTACCTGCACGCCCTGCGGCGCGATCTCGGCGACCGTGCGGAAGGCACCGCGATCGTCGCGCCGACGCAAGCGATCGAGGCCATCGAGACGATCGACCTCGGCGGGCGGCCGCTTCGACTTCGCGCGTGGCGAACGGCGCACACCGACTGCGACCTGACGGTCTACGACGAGACGACGCGGACCTTCTGGGTCGGCGACCTCGCGTTCGTCGGTCATCTTCCGGTCGTCGACGGCAACCTGCGAGGATTTCTCGCGGTCATCCAAGAGCTGCGTGCCATTCCCGCCGACTACGCAATCCCCGGACACGGACGGGCTACAGCGTGGCCCGACGCGCTTGCACCCGAAGCGCGTTACCTTGCCGGGCTCCTCCGCGATGTCCGTACAGCGATCAAGTCGGGACGCTCACTCACCGAGACCGTCGACAGCGTCGAGCCGGCTCCCGGTACGTGGCTGCTCGGCGACGAGTTTCACCGCCGTAACGTCAGCGCCGCATACGCCGAGCTGGAATGGGACCCCGACCCCTGATTGCCGCCCCGCCTCTAGGGTCCGAAGCGTACTGTGCGCGATCCTTGCTGCAACTCCTCGCGAATGCGCGCGATGCTTGCCGCAGTCTCTTCGCGGATGGCGGCACGAGCGCCCCCGGAATGTCCGAGGGAGGTTACGGGGCTATAATCGAGCTACCGTGGCCGCCATGAAAGGTGCGGCAATGCTTTCTCTTGGCGCTGATGCATTGATCCGGCGATTGCTTGCCGCTGCGCTCGCGCTTGGCGTGTCCGTCTCGGCGTCCGGGCAAGTGCCGGATCCCGACGCCAGTCCGATCTGGCAGAAGGTACGTGCAAGTCTTTTCGGCGCTGCAGCAGTCGAAAGCGGGGACAACGTCATCACGCTCGAGACGCCGAAGCGGGCGGAGGATGCGGCGATCGTTCCCGTCGCCATCCGCGCTTCATTCCCGCAATCACCCGAGCGTGCGATCCAGACGATCTGGCTCTTCGTCGACAACAACCCGTCGCCGGTGGCGGCGGTGTTCCAGTTCGCGCAGGAAAGCGGCCGAGCCGACATCGAGACGCGCATTCGCGTCGAAGAGTACACGTACGTACGAGCGGTTGCGCGCACGAGCGACGGCAGGCTCCACATGGCGGCGAACTATGTCAAGGCGTCGGGCGGCTGCTCGGCGCCCGCGGGCAAGGATGTCGTCGCCGCGCGCGCGAACCTCGGCAAGATGAGGCTTCGTGTCGACGAAGGGGCGATTCCCGGGCAGCCTTCGCGCGCGCAACTGATGGTGAGCCACCCCAACGATTCGGGCCTCGCGCTCGATCAGATCACGCGAACGTACGCGCAACCGCATTTCGTGCGACGCATCGAAGTGCGTTACGCAGGCAAACCGGTTTTGACCGCCGATGTCGACTTCTCGATCAGCGAGAATCCGAACCTTCGTTTCTACTTCACTCCCGGCAACGGCGGCGAGCTCGACGCCAGGGTTGTCGACAACCAGGACCTCGAGTTCTCCACCTCGCTCAAGCTCGCCGCGAGCGGCGTCGCCGCGTCCAGCGCGCAATAGCCGTCAGGCGCGCGTAGCCGTCCAGCGCAGTAGCCTCAAGCGCGCGGACTCGACAGCGCTTCCGACCGCGCCCGAGGCCGCGCTCGGCGAGGCGCAAAACCCATTCTTGCCATGACGCGATCGCCCGCCAGGGCGTGCTTGACCGTGCCCGCGACATGCAGGCCGGTAGACACGAGCAGCGTCCAGCTTGCGACGAGGTGGACGGTGCTCATCAAATCCTTGATGGCCGGATCGTTCCAGCCCCATGCCGGCAACCCGATGCTGAACCATTTAATCGGGTACCCGCTGAACACCGACCCCAGGTACCCGGACAACGGGAGCGCGAGCATGAGCGCGTAGAGCAGGACGTGATTCGCCTTGGCGACGAGCGATTGCCACCGCGGAATGGCAGGCAGCACCGGCGGACGATGCGCCAGTCGCCAGCCGAGTCGTATCAGCACGAGTGCGAGCAGCACGAGACCGACCGACTTATGCTGGTTGAACGCATCGGCGCGAATCCCGACCGGTTGCTTCGGGATCTGCTGCATCCACCAGCCGTGTGCGCATTCGGCGAGCAGCAGCGCGGCAATTACCCAGTGCAGGACGACGGCGGTTCTCGTGTAGCGCGGCAGGGGCGACATCGTCAAAGCCGGACGTCCACGCTCGCGCCCACGAACCAATTGCGGCCGGGTGCGGGCTCGAAGAAGCGCCCATTCGTGTCGCCCACGATGACGGAGCCCGAATAGTTGCGGTCGAACAGGTTGTTGAGGCGCACGAACTCGCGCAACGTGCTCCGCCCCACCGTTTGCGCGAAGGCGACGCGGGCGTTCATGACCGCATACGACGGGGCCGCATCGGTGTTGCGGTCGTTGACGTAGAGC
>JBKPOL010000501.1:0-10912 GCA_046733075.1 Pseudomonadota bacterium
TGCAAGACCAGCGCCGACGAGCAGCGCCGCGGCCATGCCATGCAGCATCAAACGACGATTCATTGCGAGACTCTCCGAAAGACTCGACGATTGGATTCCGGAATGCCGATTATCGTTCCGGTGGCGGCGCCCGTGTTGCCGCCCGATGTGCGGGCCGCGCCGAGGCTAAGTCGTGCGACGGGGCGGAGACTTACGGCTCACTGCCGACTATCGGGGGAAGCTCGGCGTTCGGGTGACTGTTGAAAGTCTGCGGGCTGAGCGCCGCCGCCGGGCGGGGGCATCGAAGACCTGCCGGCTCTTGACGACGAGTTGAGCGGCGACTGACGCGTTTCGGCTGCTCCACCGGGCGCGACATCGAAGGCCTGCCGGACGACGTCATGAATGGCTTCGATTGCCGGATCACTCTCACGCTCCTTCCGATAGACGAACGAGAGATCGGTCTCGAGGCGCTGGTCGCCCCATGCGACCAATCCGCCCTTCGCGGCGTCGACGAGCGCGACCTCTTCGCGCATCAGTGCGACGCCAAGCCCCGCGGTGACCAGGGAGCTGATGACGGCTTCATGATCGGCCTCGACGTGCCGAACGGGCGCAATGCCGTGGGCATCGAACAGCTGCGTTGCGAGCGAATGATGCGTGCTGATCGCCGGCGTCATGATCCACGGCTCGGCCGCTAGGGCCTGCCAGTCGCCGAGCGGCACGCGCTCGGCCGTCGCGGAGGGCACGACGATGCGGAACGTGATGCGCGCAAGCGGAACCGCCGCCACCGCAGGGTGCGTGAGGTCGCCGTAGTAGAAGGCCGCATCGAGCTCGCCGTCCCGGACCTTCTCGAACGCCGCACCCGATATCTCGTGATGCACGTCGATCTCGACCAAAGGGAAGCGGTCGACGGCACCGCGCAACACCTCCCCAAGGCGCGTAAGCCCCGGGTCGCCGACCGTCCCCAATCGCACGCGTCCGGCCGCTTCTCCGCGCAACGAGAGGGCCTCGCTGCGCAGCGACTGGGCGGCCGCCAGGACGCGCTCGGCTTCCGCGAGAAGTCGGCGCCCCGCCGCAGTCAGGCTCATGCCGGACGCGCCGCGCTCGAATAACGCAACGGCCAGCTCGTCTTCGAGCGCCTTGATCTGGCCGGACAACGCCGGCTGGCTGATGTGCAGGCGTTCGGCGGCTCGGGTCAGCTGTCCGAGCTCGGCGACCGCGGCGAATCCTCTTAGTTGGTAGAGCTCCATGCCGGTGGCAGCGGCGGTGGCCGCGGGTCAAAGCTCTAATATGCCTCCAATCGTGCTGCAATGCAACATGGCCATAAATTGCCATCGTTGGTGATTATACCATTGATCGGAAAGGATGATTTGCATGTTCAACGCGCCGGTCCTACCTTCTTTGCTGCGACGCAATAAGCGTGTCGCATATGCAACTCCGGCGCTTGTCAGCGCCTGTGAAAGGAAATCGATGAGAAACATGGACCAGTCGCCAAGCGCCGCAGAGGTCTACTTTGACCGCAGCCCATTTGGACAGTTGTACATATTGATCGCGGACGCCCTGCAAAGAAAGGGCTCAAATCGCCGGCACCGCGCTCCGCGGAGCCAGTCGACGAAGGCGCCGGGCGAACAGGCCAACCCCAGCCAGAACCTCGGCGAAATGCCGAGGAAGGCGCGCGCGAATCTGCTCGACCGCCTCGAGGCATGGCAGTGGCGCCAGAGCGAGAAGGACCGGGAAGCGTACCTGTCGCAGTCCAAGGATGTGTTCGACCTCGAGCGTCGCATCGACGCCATGGAGCGCGGCTTCCCCGTTCGCTATTACTGACTGGCGTCGCATCGACGGAGCGCGGCTTCCCCGTTCGCCGTTACGGACCGGCGTCGCATCGACGCCGTGGAGCGCGGCTTCCCCCTTCGCACTTACTGACAGCGTCGCTCGACTCACGTAGTACTGTGCGGCGGGTTATCCGATGGATTGCTCATTGCCGGGCTCTCCGCCTTGACGGGTGGCCATCGGGTTGTCCTGCGCCGCGCGTCCTCAGATCAACCCGTCGAGGAGTTGGACATCGACCTCAGCGCCGACTTCTAGATTTCCGGTTTCGGGCGCCAGCACGATGAAGCAGTTGGCGCGCGACATCGACGACAGAATGCCCGAGCCTTGGTCGCCCGTCGTGCTGACCGTATATCGGCCCGCGCCGTCGGATGCGAGCACGGCACGCTGGAACTCGGTGCGTCCCGGCACCTTGCGAATGGCCTTGCCGAGCGTTGCCTTGAACAAAGGCATGGGCGCGACGTCGCGGCGGCCCTGGAGCACCAGCAACGCGTCACGGACAAACTCGTAGAACGTCACCATGACCGAGACCGGGTTCCCGGGAAGCCCGAAGAAGTGCGCGTTCCCGATCCGGCCATACGCGAGCGGCCGTCCCGGTTTCATCGCTATCTTCCAGAACAGCACCTCGCCGAGCTTGTTCATCAGGTCGCGGACGAAGTCCGCCTCGCCGACCGACACGCCGCCCGAGGTGATGACGACATCGGCACTCGCCGCGGCTGTGGCGAACGCGCGCTCGAGTTCCTGCGGAACATCCGGCACGACACCCATGTCGACGATCTCGCAGTCGAGACGCTTCAGCATTCCGTAAAGCGTGTACCGGTTGCTGTCGTAGATCTCGCCGCTCGTGAGCGGCTGCCCGATTGAGCGCAGTTCGTCGCCGGTGGAGAAGAACGCTACGCGCAGTCTGCGGTACACGCCGACTTCGTTGATGCCGAGCGATGCGAGCATGCCGAGTTCGGGGGGTCGCATGGGTTGACCGGGCTCGAACACGGTTGCGCCACGCTTCAGGTCCTCGCCCGCGAAGCGCCGGTTCTGCCCCGCCTTCGTCACGGCACCTGCTTCGATCGACACGCCTTCAGGGATGTCGTTCGCGCGTTCCTGCATGACCACCGTGTCGGCGCCCTCCGGCATGACTGCGCCCGTGAAGATGCGCACGGTTTCGCCTGCGCCTAGCGTGCCGGCGAACGGCCTACCCGCGAACGACTCGCCGACCCGCCGCAACTTCGTCGTGCCGGTCGACGCAAGGTCGGCGAAGCGCACGGCCCATCCGTCCATCGCCGAATTGTCGTGGCCCGGCACATCGAGTGGAGAGTGAATCGTTTCCGCCAATACGCGGCCGAGCGCGGCGCGGATGTGCACGCGCTCGACGGTGGTGACGGGCTGCAGGAATTGACGGATTAGCGTGCGCGCGCGATCGACCGGCAGGGAGTCGGGGTCGTAGTCATCGGCGCAGGAAAGCTCACGCAGGCTTCGGACGGTTTCCATCGGCAGGTCCCGGTGCGTACGCGGCGAGTTCATCCGCAGTGTTGATGTTGCGAAAGGCGTCGTCCACATCGTCGAACCGCACCTCGGCGATGCGCAACGAGGCATACCATGCATCGATCTTGCGACCGCCCGCGTGCAGGAACGCTTCGAGATGCGGCAACAACGCGCGGCGCGTGAGCGAGAACACCGGATGCGGCTGCTCGAACGTGCGGGCGACGGCGAGATCGAGGTCGCGCTCGGCGAATGCGGACGCGAGGCGCGTGACGAGGTCGTCGGGAAGGAACGGCGAGTCGCACGGAACCGTCGCAATGTATGGGGTGGTGGCCACGCTCATTCCCGCATGGAGGCCGGCGAGCGGTCCGGCGAAACCCGGAACTGCGTCCCCGACGACCGGATACCCGAAGCTCGCGTAGCGCTCGCGGTTGCGATTGGCATTGACGACGAGCGTGCCCACCTGCGGGGCGAAGCGTTCGATCACATGCAAGACGAGCGGACGGCCGTCGAGGTTCACGAGGCCCTTGTCGACGCTGCCCATTCGCCGCCCCTGTCCTCCAGCGAGAACGAGGCCGGTGACGTCAGCCTTGACGATCGGCATCGCGGAAGGGGCGCCCCATCACGACGCCGGCACACTTACTGGCGCCGAAGCACGCAGTGCGTCGATCCGAAAGCGGTCGGCTCCGGTGAACAACAGGTAATGACGATTCGTCGCGCGGCCGATCATCGTCATCCCGACCTTTTGCGCGATCTCATAGCCCATCTGAGTAAGCCCCGATCGGGACACGAGGAACGGGATGCTCATCTGCGCGGCCTTGATCACCATTTCCGACGTGAGCCGGCCCGTCGTGTAGAAGATCTTGTCGCTGCCTTCCTCGCCGTCGAGCCACATCTGACCGGCGATCGCATCGACGGCATTGTGGCGCCCGACATCTTCGACGAACATGAGGATGTCCGAGTGCATGCCGCGGTTCGATGCGAGCGCGCAACCATGAACCGCGCCCGCCTGCTTGTAGATCGTTTCGTGGGTGCGAACCTTGTCGAGCAGCTCGTACAGGGCGGACTGGGTGAGCGTGGCGTCGGCGGGCAAGCGGATGCTGTCGATGTCTTCCATCAGGTCGCCGAACATCGTGCCTTGTCCGCAGCCGCTCGTCGTCGTGCGCTTCGCGGTCTTCGCTTGCAGATCCGCGAGTCCGTCACGCGTCCTGACGGCGACGGAATTCGTCTCCCAGTCGACTTGCACCGCCACGATCTCGTCGAGACGCCGCACGAGCCGCTGGTTGCGCAGGTAGCCGATCGTCAGCGCTTCGGGCGCAGCGCCAAGCGTCATCAGCGTGAGAATCTCCTGCTTGTCGACGTAGACCGTCAGCGGATGCTCGCCGGCGATCGACACGTTGCGCGCCGCCCCGTGCTCGTCGACCGCGGACACCTCGAACGTGGATGGCCGCGCCGCATGGGTCAGGAGGGGAGCGTTCATCGGGCTATTGACAAGCGGACAAAGGCAGTCGAGTTGCGATGCGGCGGCCGACCGGCATCGCCATATCAACCGCCGATATAGGACATTTCGATGCGCGCGTCCCGCGGCGTGTTGGCCGTGCGCATCTCGGAATACCGATCGCCCCGGCGACGCCAGATGGCGCCTATTGCGCCGGCAATCTGCGCATCCGAGTATCGGTCCCGCAGGAGCGTACGGAGGTCGTAACCGCTCTCCGCGAACAAACACGTGTAGAGCTTGCCGTCGGTCGACAGGCGCGCGCGCGTGCAATCGCGGCAGAACGCCTGTGTGACGGAAGCAATGACACCGATTTCCTCGCCGTTGTCGCGATACCGCCAGCGCTGCGCGACTTCGCCGGCGTAGTTCGCGCCGATCGGCTCGAGCGGGAATTCGCGGTCGATCGACGCGACGATTTCCGCGGCGGGAACCACATGATCCATCCGCCATCCGTTCGTGTGACCGACGTCCATGTATTCGATGAAGCGCACGATGTGTCCGCTTCCCCGGAAGTGGCGCGCGAGCGGGACGATTGCATGCTCGTTCATTCCACGCTTGACCACCGCGTTGATCTTGATGGGCGCGAGGCCTGCTGTCGCGGCGGCATCGATTCCATGCAGCACGCGATCGACTGGAAAGTCGACGTCGTTCATTGCGCGAAACGTCGGGTCGTCCAGCGCATCGAGGCTGACCGTCACCCGCGTCAGGCCGGCATCGCGGAGGGCACGGGCCTTCCTCGCGAGCAGGGCGCCGTTTGTCGTCAGCGTAAGGTCGACGTCGCCGAGCGCGGCTAGCATCTCGATCAGCCGCTCAAGGTTGCGGCGCAACAGCGGTTCGCCGCCGGTCAAACGGATCTTTCGCACGCCGAGGCGGACAAAGACACTGGCGATGCGGGTGATTTCCTCGAACGTCAGCAACTCCGCGTGAGGCAGGAACGGAAAGTCCCGACCGTAGACGTCCTTCGGCATGCAGTAAACGCAGCGGAAGTTGCAGCGATCCGTGACCGAGATGCGCAGGTCGTGCAACGGCCGCCGCCGGGTATCGACCGGAAGCGCCGCCTCGCTCGAGGCCTCATTTAGTGCCGCATCGCGCACGAATGCGTCGAGCTCCCGCGCGGAAGTGGCGGCGCGGGCGTCGGTGAGCGGGATGACGGTAGCCATTGAAGCGGACAAAACGATGAAGCTTTGCGCGGCGAGCAGCTTTCGATGTTAGCAGAGCAGCGATGGCCGACGAGCAGCACCATGTATGATGCCTTCCGGAGGTTTTCGTTGCGCGGTAACCTCGCGCGTTGCCTTTTCGTTGCGAGGCAGGCTTGCGCGAGCCGAATCCAATGACGCCGTTGCAGCAGAGCGTTGATGTGATCATCGAGCGCATCCCGCTCGTGAACCGCTGGGCCAGCGAGCGCTGGCAGCCGGCGACCGTTGAAATCGCGTCACATGGCGACGCCGGCCCCAACATGCGCGAAGAGGTGCCGGGGCGCTGCCGCGTGGAGCCCCTCGGGTCGGCGGGCAATCTCTGGCGTTGCAAGGGCTTCGAGATCGAGTTGCATCCGACCGAGGCGGAAGGCTATTTCCTGAACATTACATCGCCTGATCCGCGGATCTTCGTCATGTGGCGCTTCTTCGAAGACGTCGGAGAACCACGCGCCCGCCCGGTGCTCGTCACTGTCAGCTACAACGAAGCGGCGAGGTTCATGGATGGGGGTGAACAGGTGGACGGCGTACCGATGGTGCCCGCGATCAACGAATGGATCCGCGGGTTCGTGAACGTCCATTACAAGCCGGAGCCGCGGCGCAAGGCGCGCCGCAACGATCCGCTTGCAGCCGAGGGTGCGGAGAACCGCGGCCCCCGCCGTCGCTGACGTCATCGACATGGCAAACAAAGAATCCCGTCCGTCCGGGTTCTCGCTTCGACGCTGGTCGGCGCGCAAGCACGAGGTTGCGCGCGAAGGTGGGCGCTTGCCGCGCCGGGATACGGTCCCTGGCGATGTTCCCCGGCGCTCCGTCGCATCGGGGGACATCGAGGCGCGCGCCTCCGAAGCGACAGCGAAGGAGTCGGCGATGCACGCGCGGGGCGGATCACCGGTCGGCCTCGTCGATCCCGCTCGAACCGGAGCGCCCGCGTCGAACGGCGAGCGTCGGCTCGAGGAGCCGGAAGCGCGCGGCGCATTAGCCGAACAATCATCCGCGGTGTCGCTGCCGTCGATTGACACGCTGTCGATCGATTCCGATTACTCGCCCTTCATGCAATCGGGCGTGGATGAGGCGCTGAAGCGCGGCGCGCTCAAGAAATTGTTCAGCGACCCGCGGTTCAACGTCATGGATCGGCTCGACGTATACATTGACGACTACTCCAAGCCCGACCCGATCGATCCCGAGATCGTGCGTACGCTCGTCCAGGCGCGCTACATATTCAATCCCCCGGCGACGCGGGTGAACGAGCAGGGCTACGTCGAGGATGTGCAGGAAGATGCGGCTCCGCGCGAGCCCGAACTTGAAGACGCGGAGGCATCAGGCGCGGACACCGCGCACGCTGAAGTTGCGCAGGCGGGCGGGGTAGAGGGCGAAGGCCCGGAGGTACCGCGGGCGGAGATCGGAGCCGCAGACGTCAATAGCGTCGTGCGCGACGATGCCGCAGACGCCGGCATACCCGTGCCGGCAAGCGCGGAGGCGCTACAAAGCTTGCCGGACGACGCGACGGACCCGCGCTTCTCTCCCATACATCGCGATTCATGAGTCTCGACAACAAATCCCTTTCGCTTTGCACGTGCAACGGCACGATGCCGCCTGACCATGAGGCGCTCGCGCGTGCCGGCGTCGAGGCGCCGCCGCTTTATACGGCGATGTGCCAGAAGGAAGTGGAGCGCTTCAAGGCAGGCGCGTCGGGCGACCTCATCGTCGGCTGCACCCAGGAAGCGCGCCTCCTCGGCGAGGTGGCGCAGGAAGCGGGGGCCGCGAGATCGATTCGGTTCGTGAACTTGCGCGAGACCGCCGGCTGGTCAGCCGAAGCGCCTCGCGCCACACCGAAGATCGCAGCGCTCCTCGCTGCCGCGGGGCTGCCCGACCCGGATCCGGTCCCGAGCGTTGCCTACAAGTCGGCTGGCAACGTATTGATCGTAGGTCCCCTCGCCGTCGCGATGCGTTGGGCGGATCTGCTTTCCCCCACGCTTTCACCAACCGTGCTCGCCACCGCGCTTCCCGCGGATCTCGAACTGCCCGCCGCTCGCACATACCCGATCGTTTCCGGGCGCCTGTCGCGCCTGGCCGGCTGGCTTGGTGCGTTCGACGCCGAATGGTTGCAGGACAACCCGATTGACCTCGACGTGTGCACGCGCTGCAACGCGTGTGTGAACGCCTGTCCGGAGAACGCGATCGGGTGGAACTTCCAGGTCGACCTCGACCGCTGCAAGGACCACCGAGCTTGCGTCGTCGCCTGTGGCGCCATCGGTGCGATCGACTTCGATCGCAGGGATGCGGTCCGCAGCGCGCGCTTCGACGCGGTGCTCGATCTGCAGCCCGAGCGATGGTTCAAGCAACACCAGCCACCCCAGGGCTATTTCGCTCCAGGGTCCGATCCGGCCGCACAGGCGAAGGTTGCGGCTGAACTCGCGCTCGCCACCGGTGAGTTCGAGAAGCCACGCTTTTTCGCGTACAAGGCGTCGATCTGTGCGCACAGCCGTTCCCAGAAAACCGGTTGCAACCAGTGCATCGACATCTGCTCGACGCTCGCCATTCGCGCCGATGAAGACCACATCGCAGTCGAGCCCCACCTCTGCATGGGTTGCGGCGCCTGTACGACGGTGTGCCCTTCGGGCGCCCTGACCTACGCCTATCCGAGCGCTGCCGAGACGGGGACGCGCCTGCGGACGCTCCTCTCAACCTACGAGCGCGCCGGCGGACGCGATGGCGCGATTCTGCTGCACGCCGAGGACGCGCAGGCGGTGCTCGCGAGCCTCGCCCGACGGCGTCGGGGACTTCCGGCCCGCATGCTGCCACTCGAGATACACCACGTCGCATCCGCAGGCATCGATGCGTGGCTGGCGGCGCTGGCGTGGGGGGCAACCGGCGTCGCGGTGCTCGCGACCGGCAACGAAGCGCCGCAGTACCTGGACGCGCTGCGATTCCAGATGTCGATCGTCCAGACGATCGCCAATGCGCTGGGCTACCAGGGCGAGCACTTCAGGCTGATCGTCGCAAGCGAGCAGGACGTCGATCGTGCGCTGTGGGACTGGCCGGTCGCGCTTCCTCCTCGGATCAGCGCCACGTTCGCCGCAACGAACGACAAGCGCCGCACGCTCGCGCTTGCGTTCGATCATCTTGCGCTGCACGCGCCGATTCCCCAGACGGCCATCTCGTTGCCCGCCGGTGCTCCCTTCGGCACGCTCGCCGTCGATCGGGACCGCTGCACGATGTGCCTCGCGTGCATCGGCTCGTGTCCGGAGGCCGCGTTGCTTGACCATCCGGAGACGCCGCAACTGCGGTTCATCGAAAGCAACTGTGTGCAGTGTGGTCTTTGCGCGAACACCTGTCCCGAGCAGGCAATCACGCTCGTCCCGCGGCTAGCGCTGACGCCGGAGTCGCGTGCGCCACGCGTCATCAACGAGGCGAAGGTGTTCGCCTGCATCCGTTGCGGCAAGCCGATGGGAACCGAGAAGCTGGTGCTCGCCATGGTCGAGCGCCTGCGCAACCATTCGATGTTCGCCGGGGAGGACAGTCTCGCCCGCCTGCGCATGTGCGGCGATTGCCGCGTCGTCGACCTGATGACGAGCGAAAAGACCGTCGACATCCGCGAGATTTAGCCGGTTCTTGGTTACGCGAGGAACATTCGCATCCATGCATTTGGTTTTGCGGCGAACATTCGTGCGCATGTTTCCCGTTCTGCCGGGAACATTCCGACTTTCGCCGGCATCTACTGCTTTCGTATGACCGCGGCCACCGTCGCAGCCGTCCCGCTTGCGCACCCGCTTAGTCCCGAAGACCGGAGCCGCGCCGACTTCTACGCGCTGCTGGCTCGGTTGTACGCCGACGCGCCCGAGGCCGCCCTGCTTGGCGCGATCGCCCGCGCCGATCCCATCGACGGGGATACGGCGTTTGCGCGTGCCTGGAATCGGCTGGTGGCCGCAAGCAGCGGGATGGACGTGGACGCTGTCGCCCAGGAGTACACCGATCTCTTCATCGGCGTGGGACAGTCGGAGGTGAACCTGCACGGGTCCCACTGGCTCGTGGGAGCGATGCTCGAGCGACCGCTGGCCGAGCTACGGTCCGAACTGGCGTCGCTGGGTCTCGCTCGTCGGCCCGAGGTCACGATGCTCGAAGATCACTTGAGCGCGCTCTTCGAGACGATGCGTTTGCTGATTGCCGGCAAGGACGAACGGGCGCCCGCTTCGGTTGCAATGCAACGCGACTTTTTCGAGCGACACATCGCGGCCTGGGCGTTTTCTTGTTGCGCCGCAATAGGCGCATCCGCTATTGCCAACTACTACGCGCGCGTAGCAGAATTCACGGATCAATTCCTGGCGCTGGACCGAGACGCACTCGCCATGGAGTAGGAATTATTACGCGTTCGGATTCTTTTTGGAGGCATGCATGAGCGATCCACTGCATCGCGACCCAACGGGGCCGCAGTTGTCTGCTGCGCCTGCGACGGACACGAATCGGCGTCGTTTTCTGATGCTCGGGGCCAGTGCTGCCGGTGCTGTCGCCGCTGCGCCGGTGCTCGCGACACCTGCTGCGCTGGTTGACGCTGCCGGCCCTGAAGCGAAGTCGCAGGGCTACCAGGAAACAGCGCACGTTCGCAATTATTACGCGACAACGCGCATCTGACCGCAATGAACGCCCGGCCAGGGGTGTTCACGCTGGCACGCTTTGAATAGCTTAGGCCTTCCCGCAGGAGAACAATCATGCTGCTGACGCGCAAAACCGATTCGGCCGGCACTGCCGGCTCACGGCTTTACCGGACAATGGGCGCCAGGATCGCAACAATGGATCGCCGCGCGTTCCTGAAACGCTCCGGCTTAGTCGCCGGTGCCGGCGCGTTTGCAAGCCAGTTGCCGTACGGCACGATGGGCAAAGCGCAGGCTGCCGACGAAGCGAACGTGAAGACCGAAGTGCACCGGACCGTGTGCACGCACTGCTCGGT
>JBKPOL010000502.1:0-5725 GCA_046733075.1 Pseudomonadota bacterium
GTCCAGCAATGCCGAACGTCGACAGCTTGCCGTCATGTTCTGCGATCTCGTTGGCTCTACCGCACTCTCATCCCAACTCAACCCCGAGAAATTGAGCAATTTCATGGGTGCGTTCCAAAAGGCCTGTGTCCAGGCGCGGACCGGGTTCGGGGCATTGTCGCCAAATACAATGGGCGACGCGGCGCTCGTTTATTTCGGGTATCCCGGAAGCGCACGAGGATGACGCCGAACGAGCC
Organism: Pseudomonadota bacterium; assembly: GCA_046733075.1. GTDB lineage: Bacteria > Pseudomonadota > Gammaproteobacteria > Burkholderiales > Casimicrobiaceae > VBCG01. The sequence continues at coordinate 237 of JBKPOL010000502.1, forward strand.
CTGCGCGCCGGGCTTGCGCTGATCGATGCGATGCTCGCGACGCAGATATCCTCCGCTGGGCCCACACATCAGAGTAGGCATCGCCACTGGCCGAGTTGTCGTCGGCGAACTGATCGGCGACGGCAGCGCGCAGGAACGCGTGGCCGTCGGCAAGACCTTCAATCTGGCCGCCAGGATTCAGGCCTTTGCATCTCCGAATACGGTTGTGGTGTCGGGATTGACCCATCGTCTCGCCGGCGCTGCCTTCGACTACGAGAAGCTCCGGGTGCGCGAACTGAAAGGCATTCCTGGCTTCGCCGGTCCCCGACCGCCGCTTCGGCTTGTGACCAGTGATTTGATTGGCGACGACGTGATCAGGTTGACGTACGTTCCGGCGTAAACGACCTAATTGGCGATTGCGAGATCAGGTTGACGTACGCCAGCGATCTTCCGGCGAGGACGTGTTCACGTGACGTGCGTTCCGCCTAATCGCGCCGCTCGCCCGATGGAGGCGCCGACTACGTGAGGTCGGCGTTGGGTCGCGGGCGCCCTGAAAACACAAGTTCGTTCAGCTGTCCGTTTGCGTCGGGCCCTCGAGTTGGAATAGCATTCAATCTTCAACAGGCGTTCCGTCGAAGACCGCGTCCCGGGACATCGGGCTGACGGTTGCAAATGCTTTTCGGCGAAACGTTTGCCGAAGTAATCACCCGAGAGGAGCGGGGCAGTGTCGTACGTGAGTTCGTCCCCCAAGCAGGCGGACGCCATCGCACGCCAGGACGACTGGCAAGCGGCTCCGGCAGCCGAAGCGTTTCAGGCGGCACCTCGGCCCTCACGGTCAAAGCGCCTGCGGCTCGTTCGACGAATTGCATGGAACCTGCTTCCGCCCCTGACGTTCATCGTCATGGTTGCGCTCTGGTGGGGCGCGGTGATCGTCTTCAGGATCCCCGCCTACCTGCTGCCCGGTCCGGTCGCCGTCTTCTCGCGCATCGTCACCGATGCGCCCATGTTGTGGACCAACGCGCAGGTCACGCTCATCGAGATCGTAGCGGGATTCGGGCTGACGATCGTCACCGCGATTCCATTGGGTCTCCTGATCGCGCTGTCCGCGCTCGCTAAGCAGATCGTTTACCCACCCATCATGCTGATGCAGCTGGTCCCGAAGATCGCAGTAGCGCCGCTTTTCCTGGTCTGGCTCGGTTTCGGGCTCGAATCAAAAATCCTTTTGACCATTCTCCTTACGTTCTTCCCGTTGCTGCTGGCCAGCATCAGCGGCTTCATGATCCTCGACGACCGCCTGCTGTTTCTTACGAAGTCGATGGGCGCTTCGAGATGGGACACGTTCCGCTATCTGCGCTTCCCAGCAGCGCTTCCGGTCATCTTCTCCGGCATTAAGACATCGGCGACGATTGCAGCGACTGCGGCCATCGTCGCCGAATTCGTGGGGGCCAACAAAGGTCTCGGTTACGTGCTGCTGCGGGGTACCAGCACCATGGATATCGAGCTCGTGTTTGCAGTCCTCGTCGTGCTCACGGTCGTCGGCATCGTCATCAACTACGTCGTCGAGTTCTCGGAATGGGCCATGACGCCCTGGCAGCGTGCCAAGTTCAACTAACCGTGTTTACCTGCATACGCTGATCCGCGTTCCGGATCCTGATAGAGGAGGTCACATGTATCACCGGTTCTGGAAATCACTTCGCATCGCGATGCTTGCCGTGATGGCCAGCATGGGGTGGACTTCTGCTGACGCAGCGAATACGCCTGTCACGTTCCAGCTCAACTGGATGGCGGGGGGACCGAACGCCGGTTTCGAATCGGCGCTAGCCCAGGGTTTCTACAAGGACGCCGGTCTCGACGTGACAATTGTGCAGGGCAACGGCTCCGCGAACACTGCACAGCTCGTGGCGAGCGGGCGCGCGCAGCTGGCCTACGCCGACGCGGTTGCCGTCATGCAGTTGATAGCGAAGGGCGCGCCGATGAAGATCGTCGCGACCGTCTATCAATCCAATCCCAACGCACTGATGGCATTGAAGAAGACCGGCGTCAAGTCGTTTCAGGACCTCAAGGGCAAGAAGGTCGGCGTGCCGTCCGGTTCGTCACAGACAACGATGCTGCCGCTGCTCCTTAAGGCGAACAACCTGAAGGAGTCCGACATCACGATGATCGACATGCCGGTGTCGTCGATGGTGCCGTCGCTGCTGCAGGGGCAGGTCGACGCGGTGCTCGGCTCGATCGACGCCTATCAGATTCAGGCGGAATCACAGGGTGCTCAACTCGATGTCTACCGCTTTGCCGATTATGGCGTGCCGACGGTCAGCACGTCGATCTTCGCGAGCAACGAATACCTCAAGAGCAACCCCGATGTCGTCAAGAAGTTCGTGGCCGCGAGCCTCAAGGGTTGGAGCTTCGCGATCGACCATCCCGATCAGGCGATCAAGGACGTCAAGCAGGTGTTCCCGGACACCAACGAGAAGCTTGCGACGCAGGAACTTGCCGCGATCGGTCCGTTGTTCTGCAGCGGCGGGGCGAAGTACATCGGCAAGGCCGAGCCCGCGCTGTGGACGACGTCGCAGGACCTGCTCGCGGAAGTCAAGCTTCTTCCGGCTGGGCAGGACCCGAAGTCCTACTACACCTTTGATTACCTGCCGCCGGAATCGCAGATGCGGGCGTGCAAGCAGTAACGAGCGGACGTCGAGGAGCGAACGTCAATGGCCGAGCAACGAAAGCCGGGTTACACGTACCAGGACCTGCACGTCGGCATGTCGTTCCGCAGTCCGGGGCGCACGATCACGGATGCGGATGTCGTGGGCTTCGCGGGTCTCACTGGCGATTACTCCGAGTTGCATACGAGCAATGTCTATGCGCGCAGCAGCCAGTTCGGTCGGCGTGTCGCACACGGCATGCTCGGACTGGCGTACGCCCATGGACTAATGTGGCCTCGGACTGGCGAGCTGCGCGAAACCGCGATCGCCTTCCTCGGCATCGCGGAATGGAAATTTGTCGGTCCCATCTTCATCGGCGACACGATTTTCGTGAACTATCGGATTGCCGACTTGCGAGACAGCAAGTCCAAGCCGACGCAGGCGATCGCGACGTTCGATGTCGAGGTGGTGAACCAGAACGGTACCGTCGTGCAAAGCGGCCGGAAAGCGCTGCTCGTTTCCAAGGTGCCGTTGGCCGGAGTCGAGGCGTCCAGGCTGCCGGCTGTGTCACAGCGCGCGTGAAGCCGGGATTCGAGGATGAACCAAGCAGTTGCGGCTGAGGCGAAGTGCGGCGTTCCGGTCTCGATCCGGAGAGTGACAAAGATCTTCGGCGAGGACACGGACAACCCGTTTCGCGCGCTGAAGGAAGTGACGGTCGATATCCGCGCGGGGGAGTTCGTTTCGGTCGTCGGACCGTCGGGTTGCGGCAAGAGCACGCTGATGCTGATGGTCGCGGGTCTGCTCGAGCGGAGCGGCGGCGACATCGCGATCGGCGGTCAAAGCGTCAACAAACCAGTCACGGACGTCGGCATCGCTTTTCAGGATCATCTGCTGCTCGATTTTCGGACGGCGCTCGCCAACGTGACCCTGCATGCGGACATCCGGAAGCTACCCAAGAGACAAATCGAAGAGCGGGCGAGGGAGCTCTTCGCGCAGCTCCAGTTGACCGACGCGATGGAGAAGTATCCGCGGCAGTTGTCGGGCGGCATGCGACAACGTGTATCGTTGATCCGCACGCTGGTCCACGATCCATCGCTGCTGCTCATGGACGAGCCGTTCGGTGCACTCGATGCGCTGACACGGTTGCAGGTCCGTACCGATCTCGAGGCGTTGTGGTTGCGCCGCCGGCCCACCGTGCTGTTCATCACGCATAGCGTCGAGGAGGCGGTAGGACTTTCGGACCGCATCCTCGTCATGAGCCCCAGCCCCGGGGGCATCGTCGAAGAGATCCAGGTGGACCTTGCCCGGCCGCGCCCCATCGTTCTTGGCGATGTTCCCGAGTTCGCGGCGTACGTCGACCGGATCCATCGACACTTCGAGCGATTGGGCGTGCTGCACGGGCTCGGTGGCGTGGCGCAAGGGGCACATTGAGGCGTTTGCACTGCGCGGATCTCATCATGGACCCCGTTACATCAAGTGAAGGCGCGGACATTGACCACGTCTCGGTGTCGCTCGCCATCGACCGACCGATCGCCGAAATCGCACTGAACGGTGGTCCACTGAATCTGGTGACCAAACCGCTGCTGCGCAGTTTGAATTCTGCGCTGCGCGAGCTTGCGGCGAGATCCGATCTGCGCTGCGTGATCCTGCATGGTGGTACAGCACGCGCGTTTTGCGCTGGCAGCGATATTCGCGAGTTCGAGCATCTTCGACACGATGCGAGCGAGCAGAAGATCCTCTTCGAGGACATGGTTCTGCGCACTCTCGCGCAGTTGCCGATGCCTACGATCGCGGCGATCGACGGTCCCGCGCTCGGTGGAGGATTCGAGCTCGCGTTGGCGTGCGACCTGCGCGTGTGCAAGAAAGGGGTCAAGTTGGGTCTCACCGAATCCCGCCTGGGCGGGCTTGCCGGCAACGGCGCGGTGCGAGTGACGCGCCTGGTTGGTCCGGCGCGCGCGAAAGAGCTGCTGTTCACCGGCCAAGTCATAACCACCGACCAGGCGCTTGCGTGGGGATTGGTCAATCGGGTTGTCGACTCGGGAAGTGCTCTTGAAGGCGCGCGCGAGCTCGCGCAGTCAGTAGTAGCACGCGGTCCTGTTTCAAACCGGCTCGCGAAGAGACTCGTCGATGCCGCGCAGGACACGTCGCTGGACGCCGCCTTGTCGATGTCGACGGTCGCACAGCAGCAGATCTTCGACACCGAGGATCTGCACGAGGGCGTCAGCGCCTTCCTTTCGAAACGCGCTCCAAATTTTCAGGGGCGATGAAATGGCAGCCTGCTCGCACTTGTCCAAAGTTCCTCATCCCAGCCAGTGCGTCTGATGAGACTGGTCGTTCCGTGGAGGTAATGGGATAACGTCAATGGAAAAGATCACCGCAGACGAGGCAGCACAACTGATCCAGGACGCGGACGCGATCCTCATCAGCGGATCGGGCGGCGGGCACTCGGTTCCCGAGGCGCTGCTTGCTGCAGTCGAGCGTCGCTTCCTCGCCGAGCACAAGCCGCAGGGCATCACCTCCGTGAGCATTGTCGGCATCGGCGATCGCGGGGCGCTTGGAGCGACGCACCTTGCACACCAAGGTTTGCTCAAGCGCGCGATCACCAGTGCACTGGTCGATTCGCCAGGTCTGGTTCGTCTCGCCGCCGAGGACCAGATCGAGGCCTACACGCTCCCGCAGGGCGTCCTTTCGCAACTCATGCGCGACATGGCAGCGGGCCGCCCGGGCCTGCTCACGAAGACGGGCCTGCATACGTTCGTCGATCCGCGCCAACAAGGCGCCCGACAGAGTCCCCGCACACCGCCCGACTTCGTCGAAGTGGTGCAGCTCGCCGGAGAAGAATGGCTGTTCTTCAAGCCGGTTCCTGTGAAC
>JBKPOL010000503.1:0-11872 GCA_046733075.1 Pseudomonadota bacterium
GCCTACAATGCCGGCGAAGGCGCGGTGTCCGTGCACGAAAACCGCGTGCCCCCGTTCGCCGAGACGCGCTACTACGTTCGGACCGTGCAGCAGGTCTATGCGCTGTATCGCTCGCCGCCTCCGGTGCACGAGGGGCCGGTACGGCTCGTGAAAGGCGAGCGGCTGAAATGAGCGCGTGGAAACGGAGAAGGCTGGAACCCGCGCATTTCGACGAAAGCTGATCGGTCCGTCGGCGACATCGACGCGTTCCCGCCGCAAATCATCTTGGCGCGCCGGCGGGCGCGCGCTCGCTCAAGCGTTGCGCTTGCGCAGCAGTCCCAGAACGCGCTCGAACGTGCGACCGTAAGGAGGGTAGAGCAGGCGGGTGGGCGCATAACGGGACTGCACATAGACGGGCTTCGTCGCCGAGAACGTCGCAAATCCGTATTCGCCATGATAAGCCCCCGTGCCCGACGCGCCGACACCGCCGAACGGCAAGCCTTCATGCGCGAAGTGCCAGAGCGTATCGTTCACCGTCATACCGCCCGCCAGCGTCTCGTGCAACAGGCGCGCGCGACGATGAGGGTTATCGCCGAACCAGTACATGGCCAAGGGATGCGGGCGGTGGTTGAGCTTTGCGATCGCCTCGTCCAGCGTCGTGTACGTCTCGACGGGAAGCAGCGGTCCGAAAACCTCTTCACGCATCAAATCCATGTCATCACGCACGTTCGCCACGAGCGTGGGTGGCAACCGTCGCGGGTAAGACGACGAAGCGTTTTCAGACCCGAGCTCGATGATGCGAGCGCCTTTGCTGCGCGCATCTTCGAGCAGTGCAATCAGCCGTGCGTAATGCCGGGGATTGACGATCGACGAGTAATCCGGATTCGCGGCGATGTTCGGATAAAGCGCCCGCACGCTGCGCCGCGCTGCCTCGACGAACGCGTCGACGCGGGACGTCGGAACAAGCGCGTAGTCTGGCGCGATGCACGTCTGGCCGGCGTTCAGCAGCTTGCCCACGATCATTCGCGGAACGGCAGCGTCCAGGTCCGCGTCGTCGTCGAAGATCGCGGGAGACTTTCCTCCCAACTCGAGCGTGACGGGCGTGAGGTTCGCCGCGGCCGCCATCGCGACACGGCGCCCGACGGTGGTGGAGCCGGTGAAGAACAGGTGGTCGAACGGAAGCGCGGCGAATGCCTGACCGATAGTCGCGTCGCCAAGCGCGACGGCGAATTCGTCGTCGCGAAACGATGCCCGTACCAATTCGGCGAGCAGCGCCGACGTGGCGGGCGTTAGCTCGGACGGTTTGAGCATTACCCGATTGCCCGCGGCAAGTGCCGCGATGACGGGTGCTAGCGCGAGTTGCACCGGGTAGTTCCACGGACTGATCACGCCGACCACGCCGAGCGGTTGACGGATGATGCTCGCCCGCGCGGGAAGCAGGTGCCACGGTGTGCCAACGCGGCGCGGCTTCATCCAGCGAGGCAACCGCCCAATCGCGTGTCGCGCTTTGGCCGCGACGAAGTAGAGCTCTGCCAGCCGGGTCTCATGCGCGGACCGATGCCCGAAGTCCCGGTCAATCGCTTCCACCAGGGCTCGCTCGTGACGCCGCACGATCTCCGCGATTCGCTCGAGACGATCGCGACGCGAACGCAGGTCCGGATAGCGTTCCTTCGCGAAGGCATCTCGCTGTCGCTGCAGCAGCTGCGAGAGCACGTCCGTGTCGGTCGCGGAGAGCTCGGTCGGCGCGTTCATCAAGGCGGTTTCATCAAGGAGGTGCCCCGCCTAGCGCCGGGCGCGGACGAACGACGCCCGCCGTTCCAGCGACGATCAGCACCGCTCCGGCGAGCATCGGAAGTGTGATTGTCTCATCGAGGAAGAGCCGACCCCAGAGCATCCCGAAGGCCGGCATCAGGAACGTGACGGTCATGGCCCGGGTCGGACCGATGTCGGCAATGAGCCGGAAATACAGCACATAGGCGGCAGCGCTGCAGACGAGCGCAAGCAGCAGCATGTGGACGAGGATTGTCGATGTGATTTCGCCATGGACCGGTGCGGCCAGTGCGAGCGGCAGGATCGCAACGCCGCCAAGGAGTTGGCTCCATCCGGCAACCGCGATCGGATAGAGACCCTGTCCCCGGCGTTTCAGCCATACGCCGGCGAGCGCGTAGCACGCTACGGCCGCTAGGCTCGCGGCAATACCCAGCGCCAGGGAGACATCAGGCGAGACGGGACCAGCGCGGCTCACCAGTGCAACGCCAGCAGCACCCGTGCCGAGCCCGACCACCTTGCGAGCATCGAGCGCGTCGTCGAGCCAGATCGCCGATGCGACCGCGGCGAACATCGGCAACGCGGCGTTGAGTATCACGAGGTACGACGCAGGCAGCGTCAGCGCGGCGTAGGCAAAGAGCAGGAACGGCAGCGAGGAGTTGAGCAAGCCGATGAACAGGTAGGCGCGCCAGTGCCGCCGAACATCGAGATGCATGCGGAACACCATGAAGGCGAGCGTCAGTGCGCCACCCGCAAGCAGCATGCGTGACGTCGCAACCCACACCGGGCCGAGCACCGGCGCGAGCACGCGGATGAAGACGAACGACGCGCTCCAGATCAGTGCGAGCGCCAGCAGTCGTGCGACGTCGGAGCCGCGCATGAAGAACGGATTCCTACACGCTCGCGGTCACGCGTCGATCATGCAGGCCCGATGGCATGCGGCGTGACTCGAGGTCGAGCAGCGCGCGCTTGCGAGCGAGTCCGCCCGCATACCCGGTAAGGGCGCCGCCGCTGCCCATGATGCGATGACACGGGACGATGATCGTCATCGGGTTGCGCCCCGTCGCCGCGCCCGCTGCGCGTATCGCCGAAGGTCGGCCGCAACGCCGCGCGAGCTCCGCATAACTGATCGTCTTGCCGAATGGAACGTCGCGGATTGCCGACCACACGTCCTGCTGAAACGCGGTTCCGTCTGGCGCGAGCGGCAACTCGAAGACCGTCCGGGCGCCGGCGAAATATTCGCGGAGCTGCGAGGCCGCCTTCAGGAACAGCGGCAAGCGGGGAGCATCGCGCAGCGCCACGGCCGCGTCGGGGTAATACTTCTGCCGCTCGAGATACAAGCCGCAGAGCGCGCTTCCATCCGGCGTTGCGACGAGCAGCATCTCGCCGAGCGGACCGGGAGCGCGCGAGGTCAACTTTTCGACATTCATCAGGCATTCCTCCACAAGTGCATCGTCGCGTACGCGCGCCAGGGCCGCCACGCCTCACTGCGCGCTCGCGCGCGCGCCGGACGTGTTTCGCCAAGCGCACGCAGGACGACGAGGTCGTTCTCAAGAAAGGCATCGGGCCACCCAAGCGCACGCATCGCGATGTAGCTCGAGGTCCAGGGACCGATGCCGGGAATCGCTTCCAGCGCCTGGCGCGTGCGCTCGACATCGCTGCCGACCGAGAGCGCGACATCGCCGTGCGCCACGGCGACGGCCAACGCATGCACGGTGCGTGCGCGAGAGCTCGTCAGTCCGACGGCGCGCAACGCATCGACGTCACAGAGGGCAAGCGTTTGCGCGGCTGGAAACGCATGCGTGAGCCCGTTCGGAATCTCTTCTCCCATCGGCGTGCCGAATGCGGCGACCAGGCGCACGAGCAGCGTGCGCGCACCGGCGACGGAGACCTGCTGTCCGACGACAGCCCGTACCGCGAGTTCAAAGCCGTCGCAGGTTCCGGGCACGCGCAATCCCGGGTGCCGCTCGGCGAGCGCGCCGAGCCGCGCCGCGACAGGCTCCGGATCGCAGGATAGGTCGAACGCGTGACGCACGCGCGACAGCACGTTCGGGACGACCGACGCGAGTGTAGCGGACACGGTGATCGAGAGCGTATGGCGGCGGGCGGATCGCGTGACTGCGATCCAGCCCGACGCTTCGACGTCGCGCTGACGCACCGCGAGCGTGCGTCGATACACCGCGTCGTCGACGTGCTCGACACCCTCGACCGCGCGCGCGCGGAGGAACGCGAGCATCGACTCCCAGTCGTAGGGCGGCCGGTATGCGAGCTCGAAGCGCATCGAAGAAGGAAGCGTCGACGGCGCGCCGTCGCGTCGCAAACGTGACGGCGGCATCCGATACCGGTCGCGGATCAGCGCGTTGAAGCGGCGCACGCTGCGAAAGCCGCTCGCAAGCGCAATGTCCTGCACCGGCAGCAACGTGTCGGTCAAAAGCCGCTTGGCGAGGAGCAGCCGTTGCGTCTGCGCATATTCGATCGGCGATACGCCGAATTCCGCGTCGAAGATCCGTCGCAGGTGGCGGCTCGTCACGCCGATGCGCCCGGCCAGCGTCTCGATTCCGGCATCGTCCAGGATGCCGTCCTCGATCAGCGCCACGGCGGCCTTCGCGAATTGTGCCGCCGCATCGATGCTCGCCAGTCCGGGCGCGAGCTCCGGGCGACAGCGCAGGCACGGCCTGAAACCCTCCACCTCGGCGGCCGCCGCGCTGCGAAAGAAACGGCAGTTCTCGCGCTTCGGCAGACGCACGGTGCACACGGGCCTGCAATAGATTCGGGTGGAGCGCACGCCCACGAAGAACCGGCCGTCGAAGCGGGCATCGTGCGTCGACAATGCGCGGTAGCAGCTGTCGGAGTCGAGGTTTGCCATCCGGCGCATTATGCGCGTGCGCGCCCCGGACACTCGCCGTTTTCGGACATCAAATGACGGCCGAGCTTACGTCGGTGCGGTCGTTTCGGGAAGGCTCGTCGCATAATGCAAGAGCGCGCGGGTTGCAGTCGCCGCGTCCGCTCTCGAGAGTCAAACGAAGAATTTGCGAAGGAGTGCTGTCCGTGCCGTTTCGAATTCTGCCCCGCATCGTCGTCGCGCTCGCTGCGCTCGGCGCCGGCCTCGGCTTTGCGCAACCGTTGACCCGGCTCGTGTTTTCGACCGATTGGCTAGCACAGGCCGAGCACGGGGGCTTCTACCAGGCGGTTGCCGAGGGCACGTACCGCAAGTACGGACTCGACGTGCAAATACGAATGGGCGGTCCGCAAGTGAACGGTCTGCAACTGCTCGCCGCCGGTCAGATCGACATCGCAATGGCGGATGCGTTGCAGGTGCTCTCCGCGATCGAGCAGAAGGTTCCGATCGTCGCCTTCGCTGCGACGTTCCAGAAAAATCCGACCGTCATCATCTCGCATCCCGGCGTCAAGCGCCTGGAGGACATCAAGGGCAAACCGGTCGCCATCGGCGCGGCGAGCAACACGACGTTCTGGCCTTGGCTGCGACAGAAATACGGCTACACCGACGACCAGAAACGGCCGTACGGTTTCTCCGTGCAGCCGTTTCTCGCGGACCGCGCGCTTTCGCAGCAAGGCTTCGCCACGTCGGAGCCGTTCTCCATCGAGAAAGCGGGCGTTCGTCCGGTGGTGTTCCTGCTGGCCGACTACGGTTACCCGCCCTATTCCGAAGCGCTCGTCGTCACACGGACCACGCTCTCCAATCGAAACGACGCGCTCGAGCGCTTCCTGCGGGCCTCCGCCGAGGGATGGCGAAGCTATCTGGCCAATCCGGCCCCGGGCAACGCGCTGATCAGGCGAGCGAATCCCGAAATGAGCGAGGAGCTGCTCGCCTACGGCGTTCGCAAGTTGAACGAATACGGCATTGTCGCAAGCGGCGATGCGCGCAAATTCGGATTGCTGACGATGACCGATGCACGCTGGCAGGCGACCGTGGACTTCCTGCGCGCCGCAGGTCTCGCGAAACCGGGGGTCGATTATCGAAGCGCCTATACGCTCGACCTCGTGAAGAGCGTCAGAGTCGTACCGTAGCGCCGCTGACACGATGGGCGTGCCGGCTCGTTGCGAGGACCAGTCGAGGGTGCACGAAGCTCCGGCCGAGGCACCGGTGATCGTCGAGGTCCGCGCAGTCGACAAGACGTACGACAGCGGGACGTGCGCGCTTCTCGGTGTCGACCTGGACGTGCGGCGCGGCGAGTTCCTGACGCTCGTCGGCCCGTCCGGATGCGGCAAGTCGACGCTGCTCGCACTGATCGCCGGTCTGTCGCGTCCCACCCGCGGACGACTGCGATGGTGGAGCGCGAGCTTCTCGCACACGGGCGGCGCCGGCCGCCGCATCAGCTTCGTATTCCAGGCGCCGACGTTGATGCCGTGGGCAAGCGTGATGACGAACGTCCGGCTACCGCTTTCGCTCGCCCGGATCCCGCGTGAGAAGACGCAGGCTCGCGTCGAAGCGGCGCTCGCACGTGTGCACCTGACGGCATTCGCGGATCACTTGCCGCGTCAGCTGTCTGGAGGTATGCAGATGCGCGCATCCATCGCGCGGGCGCTCGTCACCGAGCCCGATCTGCTGCTGATGGACGAGCCGTTCGGCGCGCTGGACGAGTTCACGCGACAGCGCCTCGACGGCGAGCTCCTTGCGCTCTGGTCGGCGCAACAGATGACGGTGGTGTTCGTTACGCATAGCATCCACGAAGCGGTGTTCCTCTCCACGCGCGTCGCGGTAATGGCCGCACACCCGGGGCGGATCCTCGACACGTGGACGATCGACGAGCCGTATCCGCGCAGCGATGCGTTTCGCGTGTCGACCGCCTTTGCGCAGCACGCACAGCGCCTGTCCGCATGCGTCGCGGAAGCGGGTGCCGACGCGCTCCCCGATGCGGAACCGGCCGCATGAACCGGCACCGCTCGCAGCAAGCGTTGCGCGTGCTCGCGCCGATGTTCGTTGCGATTGTCTTCCTCACGGCGTGGCAGGCATTCGTGACGGTCAAGGCGATACCGCCCTACATCGTGCCGTCACCCTCGCTCGTTGCTCAAACGCTGTATGCCGACCGGGTGCTGCTGCTCGGTGCGCTTCGCGTCACGCTCGGAATTGCGCTCATCGCACTCGCGCTTGCGACGCTCCTCGGCATCCTCACCGCCTTGCTGTTCGTGCAGAGCCGCTGGATCGAGATGAGCCTTTTTCCCTACGCGATCCTGTTGCAGGTGACGCCGATCGTTGCGATCGCACCGCTCATCATCATCTGGGTGCGGGACACGCGAGTCGCGCTGATCCTGTGTGCGACGGTCGTCGCCGTCTTTCCCGTGATCTCGAACACGACGCTCGGCCTGCGAAGCGTGGACCGCGGCCTCATCGACTTCTTTCGACTCTCGCGCGCGACACGCTGGCAAACGCTATGGCGACTTCGCATACCGAGCGCGCTTCCGTACTTCTTCGGAGGGCTGCGCATTGCGACCGGGCTCGCGCTGATCGGCGCCGTCGTCGCGGAGTTCGTCGCAGGCACGGGTGGCCAGGGTGCGGGACTTGCATACCACATCCTGATGTCCGGCATCCAGCTCAACATCCCGCGCCTCTTCGCGGCCCTGGTGCTGATCGCGCTCGCCGGCGTGGCGATGTTTGCCGCGACCGTCCTCGTCTCGCGCGTCGCGCTCGCACGCTGGCACGAGAGCGAATTGCGACACGAGAACTAACCGCGTGCTGCGGAAGCGCTGGCATGTGTTCTGCCGTGTCGTCGACAACTACGGCGATGCGGGTGTCTGCTGGCGCCTCGCGCGCCAGCTGGCAGGTGAGCACGGGCTGGACGTCACGCTCTGGATCGATCGCCTCTCCACGCTCGCGCGGTTTCAGCCCGACATAGACAGCGCGGCCGAGCACCAATCGCTGCTCGGCGTCTCACTGCGACGGCTGGATGGCGTGGCGGCGGGAGACGATCTGCCCGACGTCGTCGTCGAAGGTTTCGGCTGCGGATTGCCGGAGCCTTACGTGCAGGCGATGGCGAGTGCCGCGAGCGCGCCGCTGTGGATCAACCTCGAATACCTATCCGCCGAGCCGTGGGTCGAAACCGTCCACGGGCTTTCGTCGCCGCATCCGCGCCTTCCTCTGGCGCGCTATTTCTGGTTTCCAGGCTTTACCGGACGCACCGGCGGATTGCAGCGCGAACGGGGACTGTTCGAGGCGCGCGACGCGTTGGAAGCGTTGCGGGAGCCGTGCCAAGCGCTGCACGTCACGTTGTTCTGCTACGCGAATCGCGCGCTGCCGTCGCTGTTCGACGTGTGGGCCGAGGGCGACGAGCGTGTTGCCTGTTCGATTCCGGAAGGCGTGGCAGCGGGAGCGCTCGATCAATGGCTGCACGGCGACGTGCCGCACGCCGGGGAATCGGTCGTTCGCGGAAGGCTCGAGGTCAAAATCATTCCGTTCGGTACGCAGGATCAGTTCGATCGGCTGCTATGGCGTTCGCACGTCAACTTCGTGCGCGGCGAGGATTCATTCGTCCGCGCGCAGTGGGCGGCGCGAGCGTTAGTCTGGCAACCGTATCCGCAGGATGAAGACGCGCACATGCTGAAGCTCGACGCGTTTCTTACGCGCTATTGTGCGAATCTGAGCGGCGACGCGCGTCGTGCCATCGATGTGTTCTCGCATGCGTTCAACCTCGAGGACGGCGCGGGTGCTGCGGGGGCGTGGCCGGCATTTCGCGCCGCCAGGAATGAACTCGAAATCCACGGGCGGCGGTGGGCCACGGCGCTCGCGGAATTGCCCGAACTGACGGCGGGACTGGTCGATTTCGCTATGCATCGGCTATAATTACAAGTTATCCAATTTCGCGCCGGCTGCCTTCGTTCGACTGCGCGGCCCCGAAGTCATCATGAAAATCGCACAGGAAGTCCGCGCCGGCAACGTCATCATGATCGGCAGCAATCCGATGGTCGTGCAGAAGGCCGAGTTCAGCAAATCGGGGCGCAACGCATCGGTCGTCAAGATGAAGTTGCGCAACCTGCTCTCGGGTGGAGGCACGGAGACGGTCTACCGCGCAGACGAGAAATTCGACGTCATCCAGCTCGAGCGCAAGGAAGTGACGTACTCGTACTTCGCTGACCCGATGTATGTGTTCATGGACGAGGAATTCAATCAGTACGACGTCGAGAAGGGGAACATGGAGGACGCGCTTCCGTATCTCGAAGACGGGCTCGCATGCGAGCTCACGTTCTACGATGGCAAGGCGATTTCCGTCGAGCTTCCCACTTCCGTCGTACGTGAAGTGAAGTACACGGAACCCGCCGTCAAGGGCGACACCTCCGGCAAGGTGACCAAGCCCGCGAAGATCGCGAGCGGCTTCGAGGTACAGGTGCCGCTTTTCGTCAACACCGGCGACAAGATCGAGATCGACACCCGCACCGGCGAATACCGCCGACGCGTCTGACGTCCGGCGCGATACTCGCGCGCAGCATCCCGCTTCAGCCTGGAAACCGCGGCGTTCGGTCTACCGCGCCACGGTACGTGGACGCTCGAATGCGGCACGCGCACGCTCGACCGGTTCGCGGATCGCGCATCCATGCACATGATCGTTGACAAGGCCCATGGCCTGCATGAATGCGTAGACCGTCGTCGGTCCGACGAACGTGAAACCTTGCCGCTTCAGGTCCTTCGACAGTGCGATGGATTCCGGCGAAGTCGGCAATCGCGCGAGCTTCTCGCGCGTCAGCCGACCGCGCTGGGCCGGCTTCGGTTCGAAGCCCCAGAAGTAAGCGGCCAGCGATCCGTGGCGAGCGACGATCTCTGCTGCGCGACGCGCATTGTTGCGCGTGGACTCGATCTTGCCGCGATGACGAACGATCCCGGCGTTTCCCACGAGGCGCTCGATGTCGCGATCCGTGAAGCGCGCGACGCGAAGGAAATCGAAGCCGGCGAAGGCCTCTCGAAACGCATCGCGCTTGCCGAGAATCGTGCGCCAGCTCAGTCCCGACTGGAAACCTTCGAGACAAAGCTTCTCGAACAACCGGTAGTCATCGGCGACCGGAAACCCCCATTCCCGGTCGTGATAGGCGATGTAGAGCGGATCGTCGCCGGCCCACCAGCACCGCTGGACGTCGGTGCCTGGGAGTGGGTGACCGACGTCGTCGGACGCGCGGACCATCAGTGGAGCGGCGACTCCGCGCGCATCCGCTCGTTCGACAGCGTCTCCCGCAGACCCTCGAAGAACGCAAGGACCGCCGAGG
The DNA here is from genome assembly GCA_046733075.1 of Pseudomonadota bacterium. Classification (GTDB taxonomy): domain Bacteria; phylum Pseudomonadota; class Gammaproteobacteria; order Burkholderiales; family Casimicrobiaceae; genus VBCG01. Next base: position 9,958 of record JBKPOL010000503.1, read on the forward strand.
CATCCCGACGACGATCGCGGCGAAAGCATTGGGCAATCAAGTCCGACGCGGCCAGCGCTTCGGGCAGCTCCTCGGGGGAAATGGCAGCCATCGGTCCCTGCAGCGGATAATTCATGCCCTTGCGGCGGTCGTACTCCCACCGTGCCGCATGATCGAGCCATGCCTGCAACGCGGGCACGACGGCCGGCAACTGCTCGATGGTGGCGATGAGCGCCTGAAGCGACCGATCGTCGATCGCGGCAAGCAGCACAACGAAGTCGATCACGAGAACTCCTTGTTCCGAGGCTCCACGATAGTTTGCCAGATCGCCGACTGCGCGCCACTGTCGTCTCTCACAGGTTCATTTCGCGCGAATCTCCATGGCAGCTGCATCTGCGAACCCTCGGTGCGACAATCGCGAATCGACCCTCGCGCCCAAGGAGACGCCATGAAGGGCTTTGTGGATGACATCGAGCAATTGACGAACGGGAACGAGGATTTCCGCCGCGTTCTCTATACGGGAAAACATCTGCAGCTCGTGCTGATGACGCTCCGTCCCGGCGAGGAGATCGGCGAGGAAGTGCACGAGGATCGCGACCAGTTCTTCCGGCTCGAGGATGGCGCAGGCACGGTCGTCATCGACGGCACCAGGCACGCGGTGAAGGACGACGACGCGATCATCGTTCCCGCCGGCGCCCGGCACAACGTCATCAACACCGGGTCGAAGGCGCTCAAGCTGTACACGCTCTACGGCCCGCCCGAACATCGCGACGGAGTCGTGCATCGGCGCAGGGCCGACGTAGTGGAAGAGCATTTCGACGGCCGCACGACGGAGTGAGCGACCTCACCTGCACCCACGGACGCTTCCTGCTTAAGCCCATCGCGGCTTCACCGAACGCGGTCGCGCTCGGAATTGCCCTGGTCTCGCTCGACCAATACGTCGCGCAGCGACGCAACGCGCACGCCATCGTAGTGGCGCGGAAGGAAAGACCCTGCAGCGCCGCCAAGCAGTGCCGGCAGCAGCCATAACAGGATCGGCCACGCGGGCGAGAATCCCTCGGCTACCGCGTGACCAAGTTCATGCGCAAGTTCATGGCTTCCATCGGCCAACCAGTTGCCCGCGACCAGGGCAACGACCACGGATAGAACGATGACGCCGAGCACAGGCCCAAGCACGACCGAGAAGACAGCGCGCAGTGAGAAATACGCGATTGCAAGAGCGCTGATTTCTCCCGCGGCAATGCCGACGTTGAATGCGAGCAGGGAAAGAAGCCGATGCGCGCCCGCGAATTGCGCGAGGTCCGACAGCACGTGACCGAGACCAAAACCGGCGACCCCTCCGATCACCGCAGCGATGAATGCCCGACGCCGCAGACTTGGTGCCGCGAGATTGCCGATGGCGAGCAGCACGCACGACGCGGCAAGCAGCGGGGCGAAGATCGCCGGCAGCCAGTGGCTCTCGGCAACGACGCCCGCCCCAACGGCCGTGATCGTCACTGCCTGCAGTATCGTCATGACGAGCACCACGGCGAGCACGCCGCGGAACGTTCTGAACGGTGCGATCAGGCAGAGGAGCAACACGAACCGATTGAGCCCAAACGCAGTGACGAATCCTCGCCTCGCAAAACTCCACACGGCCTCGTACCAGAGAGGATCGAGAGGCACCCATCCGGTCCCGCCGGGAAGGCTGTACGCCTTCGGCGGGCCTACGGCGGGCAGGTATTGCAGCCGCAGCTTGAGCCGACCGCCTATTTCGGGCGCGACGTTGACGCGCACCGATAAACGCGGCGCCGATCCTCTCGTTCGATACGCGAGTTGCGCATCGAAGAATCCCTGGTTCCAGAAGAGATCGGTTTCAAGGGGCAGCGGCGGCCCCTGCAGATGCGCGAGCGCCGATTCGTAGCGTTGAAACGAACGATCGGACAAGGGTGAGATC
>JBKPOL010000504.1:0-16763 GCA_046733075.1 Pseudomonadota bacterium
TACAACTACCTGCTCGGCTTCTATCGCGACGAGAAATCGGCCACCGGCTGGAACAACCTCGTCTTTCCGAACGTCGGCATGCCGCACGTGCTCTGGCAACTGTCGGGCATCAACAAGCTCGTCGAGACCGAGTACGAAGACCACGAAAAGGCGACTGCCGCGGCGATCGCCGTGAAGGGATTGTCCGCGATCGAGCCGTTGCCGGGAAACAAGTTCGCGGTGTTGCAGGTTGCGCCCGACGTGCCGGGAACGCTCAGTCGGGTCGAGTACGACACGTTCGTCGCCGATCTCGTCAATTACATGGATTACATGGCCGAGCCGGTCAAGAACAGGCGGATCCACCTCGGAATCATCGTCCTGCTGTTCCTCGGCGTGCTGTTCGTGTTCGCCTACGCATTGAAGCGCGAGTACTGGAAAGACCTGCACTAGCGGAGAGATCGGGGTAGACATGTGATTCCACGCGTTGGAATTGCATCTCCGATCCCGTCTTCCTCCTGCCCCGTTGTCTGCGGAGCACCGTTCTCCGCCGTGTCCCGCTTCGCGGGGGACCGATTTGCAAGACCCAGGAGTTTGCCGACATGATGACCCTCTATTCGGGAACGACCGATCCTTTCAGTCAGCGCTGCCGCATCGTGCTGCATGAGAAGGGGATGGACTTCCAGATCATCGACGTGGACCTCGATCACAAGCCCGAGGACCTGGCGGTGATGAATCCCTACAATCAGGTTCCCGTCCTCGTCGAGCGCGACCTGGTGCTGCACGAGTCCAACATCATCAACGAGTACATCGACGAGCGCTTTCCGCATCCGCAACTGATGCCGGCCGACCCGGTGATGCGTGCGCGTGCCCGGCTCTTCCTCCATCGGTTCGAGAAGGAGCTGTTCGTGCACATCGACGCGTTCGAGAGCGGCAACCAGAAGCAGGCGGACAAGGCGCGCGGCCTCGTGCGCGACGCGCTGATGCAGATCGCGCCGGTGTTCACGAAGCACAAGCACATGCTCGGCGAGGACTACTCGATGCTCGACGTCGCGATCACGCCGCTGCTGTGGCGTCTCGATTACTACGCAATCCAGATGCCGAAGCAGGCGGCGCCGTTGATGAAATACGCGGAGCGGCTGTTTGCGCGGCCAGCGTTCTCGGAGGCGTTGACCTCCGCAGAGCGCGGCATGCGCAAGTAGCACAACGTCCGGTGCCTGTCATGTACATGCTCCGCGAGGCGTAAAGAGATTCGACGTTTCGCCTTGTTGTAACGAACAGCGACACGTTTTTTCGCGGTGCGCGCAACAGTCGGCGAAACGACCGGACGGGCGGTAAAGCCGCTGTCTTGACCGCCGTGCGCCGGAGCGTAATATTTCCGCCCATGTCCGAGCAGTCCGCAAAACCGTATCTCGTCCGCGCCATTTGCGAATGGTGCGCCGACAATGGCCTCACGCCCTATCTCGCGGTGCGCGTGAACCCACAGACGCGCGTGCCCGCCGCGTTCGTGAAGAACGGCGAGATCGTGTTGAACGTAAGCGCCACGGCCACCCGCAAGCTGACGATCGACAACCAGTGGATTCAGTTCACCGCGCGCTTCAACGGCTCGTCGCAGGAAGTCGCGGTGCCGATCGGCGCGGTCATCGGGATATTCGCGAAGGAAACCGGCTACGGATTCTCGTTCACCGCGCCGGACGATCCGGTCGCCGCACTCGCCTCGAGCAGCGCGCCACGCGACGGCGACATGTCGTCACGCATCGGTGAAACGCCGCGCAAGCGGCCGTCGCACCTGCAGATCGTCAAGTAGCTCGTCCTTGCTGCGCAATCGGCGCGCGGCGCACCTCCCGAACACCCGTGGGCGTCGCGCTACAATTCGCGCACGCCGGCATAGCTCAGTTGGTAGAGCAGCGGTTTTGTAAACCGTTGGTCGTGGGTTCGATTCCTACTGCCGGCACCCTTGCCTTCGCGATTGCGTAACTGCCGGCGCTGCTAGGCAACGTGCGAGCCGGCGCTGAAAGGCAATCGCCCGCGCAGGTCGCATGTAAGGTCGTCCACGGCGATTGGCTTCACGAAATGGCGATCGAAGCCGGCCTCGCGTGTTCGGTCGCGGTCCTTCGCCTGCCCCCATCCGGTCAACGCGTAGAGCACCATCTCGCGGCCCCATTCGCGCTCGCGCAGCGCACGTGCTGCCGCGTACCCATCGAGGTCGGGCATTCCGATGTCGAGGATCGCAACCTGCGGCCGAACGTCTTCCGCGATGGCGAGCGCCTCGCGACCGTTGCGCGCCGTGTACGTCTGATGACCGAGGAGCTGCAGCAGCATGGACAGGCTGGCCGCGCTGTCCGCGTCGTCATCGGCGACCAGGATCCGAAGACCGGGCTGCTCGGTCGACTGAGCCGCCAACGCCTCGGTGCGGGTCGGTGCATCGCAAAGAGGAAGCTCGAAGACGAAGACACTTCCTCGTCCTTGGCCGCCGCTTCGCGCGCTGATGGTGCCGCCGTGCAATTCAACGAGGCGCCGTGCGACGGATAGCCCGAGCCCGAGTCCTTCCGGGAATGCGTCGCCACCCGGACGCGGCGCCTGCACGTACGGCTCGAAGATCTTGTCGATCAACGCGCCATCGATGCCGATGCCGGTGTCGATCACTTCGACATGGGCAACGATCGCCCCTGCGGCCGATTCGCCACGGTTCGCCACGATCTCGATACGTCCGCCCGGTGGCGTGAATTTGCAGGCGTTGAAAAGCAGGTTGCCGAGCACCTGCGCGACGCGAACTTCGTCGACGTCGACGTAAAGCGAGTCGCTCGCCAGTCGGACCTCGATCTGCTGTCGCTTGGCCGCAACCTTCGCCTGCACGGCCGCAACCGCATGGGCGATGACGCCACGCAGGTCGACCGGCTTGCGTCGCAGAACGATCGTGCCATCGTGCAGCCGGTGCACATCCAGCAAGTCGTCCACCAATCGCGCGAGCGTCGTGCTTTGCCGTCTTATCAGTTCGACCGAACGCAGCTCGGTCGGGCCCATCGCGGTCGATCGGCTCAGCAGTTCGACCGCATTGCGAATGGAACCGAGCGGATTGCGCAGCTCGTGCGCGAGCACGGCCAGGAACTGGTCGTTGCGATGCGCCCGGTCCTGGATCCGCTTGTACCGATCGCGCTCGGTGAGATCGCTGAGGATGAGCGTGACCGCGTCCATTCCTTCGACGCGCTGCGCGATGAGCTCCACCTGGATGTGGGAGCCGTCACCCCTCGTCAGCGCGAACTCGGTAGGTGTCGTTCGACTCGCGATTGCAGCCAGCGAATCATCGATTGCCCCGGCGCCGAGCAGCGTTTGCAACGGCTTGCCGAGCAGCGTCTCGCGCGCCCGTCCGACCATCGACGCGAATTGCTCGTTCACGTAGAGAACATCGCCGTCCAGAGAGACGGTCACCGCGCCTTGCTGCATGTGGTCGACGAGGGCGCGGTAAGGGCGATGAGCGTCGGCGACGAGCATGATCTGCTCTCCGCCGACCACCACGCCATCGATCTCTCCGTTGTGAATCGCCTGCAGCGCCCGTTCCGCCTCGTCGACGCCGCCGAGGGGATTGAACTCGCTCATCAGGAACGACGTGTAGCCGTTGCCGACGGCAACCGCCGTCGCGCGCAAGCGCAGGCAGCGACCGTCGACGTGAAGGAGGTCGACATCCAGGACGGAGTCGGGTGAGCTCGCTTGCAGGAATCGCTTGAACGACTCCTGGTCTTCGGAGGCGAGCAAACTCTCGATCGGCGTCGTGAAGAGCTGCACCAGCGAACGTCCCAGCACCGAGGCGAAGCGCTGATTGGCGTAAAGGATCTCCCCGCTGTGCGATATGGTAACGACGCTGTGCGGCAACCGTTCGAGCAGCATGCGACTCGGCACTTTGCTGGTCTCGAGCAGCACGACGCGGTGCGTGTCCGCGTCCTCGCCGACGACGAATCCGTCGAGCTCCTCGGCGATCAGAGCCCGACGCATTTCCTCGGCGCTTTCGAGGCGCTCTCGGAGGAGCGCGATCTCCAGATCGAGCTTGTCTTGCGATTCCATCGTCGACGTGCGGATCGCCCGTCAGGGTCCGCGCGGACGCAACTGCAGGCCAACGAGCGTTCGCTCGGTGTCGGAAAGATCGCCGATGATTTTGCGCAGCGGTTCCGGAAGCTTTCTGACGAGCGTGGGAATGGCGACGATCTGGTCCTCTTTCGCGAGCCGCGGGTTCTGCATCAGGTCCACGACTTCGATGTGATACCGCCCGGGCATGTACTGTTCGCAGATGCGCTTCAGATTGTTGAACGCGAGGACCGACTTGGGAGTTTGCCCGGCCGTATACAAACGCAATTCCCACTTGTCGGCCGAATTCGCAGCGACGCTGTCCCCCGCGGGCAAGCCTGATGCAGTCCCGTTCATGCTTTCATTGCTCATCGCTTCTCTCCATCCCCGCCACGGCGACGCGCCGCTGCCGATCGATCGCTCTCGATGCTGTTCGTTGCCAGGCGAAACTGCTCGAGCTGCACCGCGGACTCCTCTTCGATGACCCTGACCTCATGCTGCAACGCATCGATCTGCGCCGCGAGAACCGTACGTCGACGCTCGAGCTCGCGTTGACGCCGCTTCATCTCCTGCTCGAGGTCGAGTGCCGCGGACTTTTCGCGTGCTTCCTGCGCAGCGCGAAGCGATCCCGTCAACACCCCTTCCGGTCCAACATACACGTCCAGCAGGTCGATCCCTTCGGAGGTGATCACGAACTCGCGTATCTGGTTCGAGTGCTTCATCCCGCGCGACTTGATGACGTACAGGCCTCGATTGCGCTCGCCGCCGGCTTCGATGTCGCGCAGCACGAGCCAGGTGTCGATCAGCGAAGAGACGCCGACATCGGTCGCTTCCAGCGCATGGCCGCCGCTCGTCAGGCTCACGAACATGGCCGTCACGCCCTTCGACTTCAGATAGTCGATGAGTCGCAACATCATCGACGCGGCGTCGAGCGAGTATTGCGGGTCCGCGAAGTTGCTCATCGGGTCGATGACGACCGCGTGCGGCTCGAACTCGCCGACGAGACGATGGATCTGGGCGAGATGCATCTCGAGGCCGTGGACCGCGGGGCGCGACGCCTCGACCCGAAGCAATCCCTTGTCGATCCACGTTCTAAGGTCGATACCCACCGTGCGCATGTTGCGAACGATCTGGTCGGGTGATTCCTCGAACGCGAGGTACAGGCACCGCTCGCCCTGCCGGCAGGTGGCATCCGCAAAGTGCGCGGCGAGCGTCGACTTGCCGGAGCCGGCCGTGCCCGAAACAAGAATCGACGAGCCCCGGTAATACCCATGCCCGCCGAGCATCGCGTCGAGCCGCGCGACGCCGGAAGCGACGCGCTCAGTGCTGACCCGGTGCTGCAAGCCGAGTGAGGTGATCGGAAGGACCGAGATTCCATGCTCGTCGATGAGAAACGGGTACTCGTTGGTCCCGTGATTCGTTCCTCGATACTTGACGACTCGCAGCCGGCGGGTGGACCTCTGCGCATCGACCCGGTGATCGAGGAGGATCACGCAGTCCGAGACGTATTCTTCGAGTCCCTGCCGGGTCAACGTGCCGTCCCCGCGCTCCGCCGTGATTACCGCCGTGACGCCGCGGTCCTTAAGCCATCGAAAGAGGCGCCGCAGTTCCGAGCGGAGCAGCGCCATGTTGGAGAAACCGGAAAAGAGAGACTCGATCGTGTCGAGAACCACTCGCCTGGCGCCAACGGAGTCGATGGCAAGCCCAAGCCGAAGGAACAGCCCCTCGAGGTCATATTCGCCGGTCTCTTCGATTTCGCGACGATCGATGTGGATGTGATCGAACGCCAGGTGGCCCTCACGGACGAGTTGGTCCACGTCGAAACCGAGCGAAAGAACGTTCTGGGCGAGTTCCTTCTCGGTCTCCTCGAAGGTGATGCACGCACCGGGCTCGCCGAACTCGGTCGCACCGCGGATCAGAAACTCCATGGCGAGCAGCGTCTTCCCGCAGCCCGCGCTGCCGCATACGAGCGTGGGACGCCCACGGGGAAGGCCGCCGAGGGTGATCTCGTCAAGTCCGGTGATGCCGGTGCGAGCCTTGGGCAGATCAGCACCCGCAACCGGGCCCCCGTTCGCGTCGGAGTTCATCGAAGCAAAGGCCCGCATCGCCGAGGAAGGGGGCAGATATTCGTTCATAACGCCGGGGTCAGGGTGCCGGGCGTCATTCTAGCCCCGGTGAGGGGCACCTGCGCCTGGCGCATGCTGCTTGCCGCGAGCCCCGCACGTTGCGCCCGCCTGCGGCCGTCGATGGACTCGCTACAAGCGCGATTCCCGCACAATCGAGCGTCCGGGACCCGCGCTATGGCGGTCCCGGCTCAAGGCCTTGCCAGAAAGCAGCGAAAGAGTCGTTAGAAGGTAGCCAAGCAGTACTGAGACCGAGCGAAAGCGTTTCTAGTACCGAGCACTTCGTTGGTGGAGAGCAGGAAAGCGTTCGAAACGTTGCTGGAACGCAGGAAAGGGTTGCTAGAACGCAGGAAAGCGTTGCTGGAACGCAGGAAAGGGTTGCTCGAAAAGTTCGTCGGCGAGTTGCGCACGGGGCGAACCCACGTGCATCGAGGAAGGCGGCGGCAGGAATTCGCAACTTGCTGACGCGGCACAATCCTGTTGCTGTGCCGATGACGTTCCGTGCGACTTGCCGGGTGGCGGATTAACCGCGCCGACGCCGTTGGCTTAGAAAAGCGTTGCGCGCTTACCGACAGTGCTTCGGCGTGCAGCGCATTTCGGCGCATGGGGCCCGCTCGAGCCGCATGCGCCGGGATGAGCCACTTGCCGCTAGATGCGGCCCATGACCATGAGAATGATGAGGATGAGCAGCACGAGGCCCAGTCCACCGCTTGGCCAGTAACCCCAACCGGAGCTGTAGCCCCACGTGGGCAACGCACCGATCAAAAGCAGAATGACGATGATGAGCAGGATCAGCGATATCGACATACGACCTCCGTTTCGTCAGCGTCCGAAATCAAGGACCGCGCATTCGCGGTTCACTCTTTTTCTTTCGCAACGTGTAAGAATTACGTACGAGTCGATGGCGGCTGCTGACTCGACGTCGCTTCGACGCTTCTTGAAGCCGCTTCTGCCGCCTGCTTCGCGCCCTCTACGAAGCAACGCACATGCCCGGCCTAGCCTCTAACGCGCAGCATGATCTTGCCGACATGGCGCGACGACTCCATCAACGCGTGTGCTTCCGTCGCTTGTTCGAGCGGGAACGTCGAATGGATCACCGACTTCAGCTTGCCTTGCTCGAGCAGCGGCCAGACCCTGGCGCGGAGCTCCGTTGCAAGCAGCGCCTTGCGCGCCGACGGGCTCGCCCGCAGCGTGGAGCCTGACACGGTCAGGCGCTTCAGCATGATGAAGCGCCAGTCGCACTCGACACGGCTCCCGTTGAGAAAGGCTATTTGCACGAGGCGACCTTCCAGCGCGAGGCATTTCAAGTTCCGCTCGATGTAGTCGCCGCCCACCATGTCGAGGATCACGTCGACGCCACGCTTTTCGATGCGCTTGATCTCCTCGGCGAAATCGTGTGTCCGGTAGTTGATCGCATGGTCCGCTCCCATCTTCAGGCAGAACGCGACTTTTTCTTCGTTGCCGGCGGTCGTGATGACCTTGGCACCAAACGCCTTCGCGAGCTGGATTGCGGCGAGACCGATACCGCTCGTGCCGCCGTGCACGAGAAACGTTTCGCCGCTGACAAGCCTTGCGCGATCAAACACGTTGTTCCAGACGGTGAAGTAGTTCTCCGGCACTCCGGCAGCCTGCTCGAGCGACCAGCCGCTTGGGACCGGCAGGCACCACGCCGCCGGCGTTACGCAATATTCTGCGTAACCACCGCCAGGCGTGAGCGCGCACACCATGTCCCCAACCGCAGGGCTCGCCACGTTGTCGCCGCAAGCAACGACGCGGCCGGCGACTTCGAGCCCGAGGATCGGAGACGCGTCGGGCGGCGGCGGATAGGTGCCCGCGCGCTGCGCGCAATCGGGACGATTGACGCCGGCGAACGCGACTTCTATCAGCACTTCGTCCGCGCGCGGCTTGGGCACGGGACCGTCCTCGACATGCATCACGTCGGGCGGTCCGGGTTGCGTCACGGCGATATGACGCATCGTCGTCGGAAGGGTCATCGCAATGCTCCGCGGCAAAACGCCGATTCTACGCACCGGCGAGTGCGATATCGGCGCGCGTTATTCCTGCCGCTGCGCTCGCCTGGCGTTGCGAGGCAGTGGCAGCAGCATTGCGCAACTGGCCGCGAGCAGGGCGACCCCCGCCGATGTACCGAATACCAGCGGAACTTCGAAACGCTCGAGCAGATATCCGCCAAGCGCGTTGCCGGCGCCGATGCCGCTCACGATGCAGGTCGCCGACCACGTAAACGCCTCGGTCGCGTAACGCGCGGGCGCGTACGACGATACCAGCAGCGTTACGATGGTCAGCGCCGGCGCGATGCAGAGACCAGCGATGAAGGCGGCCACGCAGAGCCATGCGGCCGACGAAATGATCGCGTGCAGTGCGAGCGGTGCGACGATGATTGCAAGGAGGGTGCGCAGCTGGCGCTCGGGCGCAGGCGCGATGTGTAGTCCGCCGTAGAGCAGTCCTCCGAGCGCACTGCCCGCCGAATTGATGGCGAGCAGCACGCCGGCGAGCGGAACGTTGCCCTCGCGCGCAGCGAATCCGGGATAACTGATCTCGAGCAGGCCGAGGCTCATCGTCAAGAGGAATGTCGTGGCGAACACGCCGAGCAGCCGGGATTCCGTGAGCGGGCCGAGCAAGTGACGCTCGGCATGCGGGTCGTGCCGCCAGTACCGGAGCGCGGGTGAAGCGAGAAACAGCGGGACGGCGATCGTTGTGAAAACCCACGCCGCTCCGAACGCGACGACCGGCGAACCGACGGCGAGCAGCAGCGCGATCAGTCCGGGGCCGATGGTGAATGCAAGCTCGATGAGGACCGAATCGAGGGCGAAGGCCGTTTTCCGCGCGTCCGCGTCGTTGAAACGATAACGCCACATTGTTCGCGTGAGCACGGTGATGGGCGGCGCAAACGCGCCCGCGAAGCCGGCGACGAGTGCGATTGCGGTCGTCGATAGCCCGAGCGGGCCTGCAAGCCACAGTACGAGCAGCGCGACCGGACATGCGATGCCGGTGACGATCAGCGCGCTGCGTACGCCGCGGCGATCGATCCAGCGACCGATGATCGGCGCCACGGCAGCCGAGGTCCCGAGGTAGGCGCCGACCGCGGCGCCTGCTGCTGCAAACGATCCGGTCAGCGCGCGAACGTGCAGCAACAGCGCGAGCGTGACGGTCCCGAGGGGCATTCGCGCAACGATCGCCATCGCGAGCAGGCGCGCGACGTCCGGTAGCCGCACGAATGCCGCGTAGCGCGAAAGCGCGGCAGCGAGCATTACGGACGAACGACGGTTACGGATCTGAGCTTCAGTAGACGACTTGCACGTTCTGCGGTGCAAGCCATTCGCGCAGCCGATCGATCAGCGCATCATCGGGGTTCACGCGCCATGCTTCCGGGAGCTCGATCTCGCCGCCGATGTGCTCGTTCATGTAATGGATGGTGACCGGCGTTTTGCCGGGGCGGAACGGCTGCAGTATCTCGGCCAGGCGATCGGCGGACGCGTTGCCGTTGCACGCCAGGCGTATGCCCTTCGCCTTCTGCTTGCGGATCGTGCCGAGATCGAACACGTTTTCCGCGACGACGCGCAAGCCCTGCGCCTCGCCGTCATCGGTCATCCGCTGCGTTACGCGTATCTCCATCAGCACGAGCTGGTCTTCCCGGAGCAGCGGACGCACGGCGTCGAACGTCTCGTTGTAGACCATGACTTCCGCGCGACCCTTGCCGTCGTCGAGCATGACGAAAGCCATCTTGCCGCGTCGGCTCGTCTGTACGCGCAACGCGGTGACGATTCCCGCGACCAGCACCCGATCGTTTCGGGGCTGCAGCGTGGCCAGTGACGTGCGGACGATCGGAGCCAGTTCGGCGGCGTAGGCGGCGAACGGATGGCCGCTCAAATAGAATCCGACCGCGAGCTTCTCTTGCGTGAGGCGCTCGGCTTCCGTCCATTCACGGGTCGACACCATTGCCGCGATTTGTGCGGCCGGTTCCTCGCCGAACAGTGAAACCTGGCTCGCGGTTGCCGCCGCACGTTCGCCGGCGTCGAGCGCAAGCCCGACCGATGCGAACAGCGTCGATCGACGCACGTCGAGCGTGTCGAATGCACCGGCGCGCACGAGCGCTTCGGCGACGCGGCGGTTCACGATGCGCTTGTCGACGCGGCGGCAGAAATCGAACAGGTCCGTGAACGGCCCGCCCGCGTCGCGGGCGGCGACAAGCGCGTTGATTGCCGCCTCGCCGGTTCCCTTGATGCCCCCAAGCCCATACCTGATGCTTCGCGTGTCGACGGGCTCGAAACGATAGCGCGACGCGTTGACGTCCGGTGGCAGGATCACGATGCCCTGCGCGACGGTATCGTCGTAGAACGTCTTCACCTTGTCGGTATCGTCCATGACGAGCGACAGGTTCGCCGCCATGAACGCGGCGGGATGATGCGCCTTGAAGTACGCGGTCTGGTAGGCGACGAGCGCGTATGCCGCCGAGTGCGAGCGATTGAAGCCGTAGCCCGCGAACTTCTCCATCAGGTCGAACAATTGCACGGCCTTCGCTCGCGTGAGGCCGTTCTTCTCGGCGCCCGCGACGAAGATGTCGCGCTGCTTCGCCATCTCCTCGGGCTTCTTCTTGCCCATCGCGCGGCGCAACAGATCGGCGGCCCCCAGCGTATAGCCGCCGATGACCTGCGCAATCTGCATGACCTGCTCCTGGTACACCATCACGCCATACGTCGGCTCCAGGATCGGCGCGAGCCGCGGATCGAGATATTCGACGCGCTCGCGTCCGCTCTTGCGCGCCGTGTAGTCGGGAATCAGCTCCATCGGACCCGGCCGATAAAGCGCAACGAGCGCGACGATGTCCTCGAAACGCGTCGGCGGCGCCTGCTTGATCAGGTCGCGCATCCCGCGCGATTCGAACTGGAACACCGCGGTCGTGTTGCCTTTGCGGAAGATGTCGAAAGTGCCGGGATCGTCGAGCGGCAGCGTATCGAGCGCGATACTCGCGTTCGCGTCGAGCTTCCGGACGTACCGCAACGTCCAGTCGAGAATCGTAAGGGTCGTAAGACCCAGGAAATCGAACTTGACGAGGCCGACGGCCTCGACGTCGTCCTTGTCGAATTGAGACACCGGCGCCTGCGCGCCCTGCTGCACGTACAGCGGACAGAAGTCCGTCAGCTTGCCGGGCGCGATCAGCACGCCCCCTGCGTGCATGCCGACGTTGCGCGGAAGTCCCTCGAGCTCGCAGGCGAGAGCGAGCAACTCGCGCACTTCTTCCTCTTCTGCTTCGCGCTGATCGAGGAGAGGCTCCACTTCGCGCGCATAGATGACATTGGACTCGGCCTCGCCGCTGCGCCGCCGAAGCGTCACCGTCTTGCCGGGCTGAAATGGGATCAGCTTGGCGATGCCATCGACGAACGAGTATGGCAGGTCGAGCACCCGACCCACGTCGCGCACGGCAGCCTTGGCGGCGAGCGTTCCGAACGTCGCGATCTGCGATACCGAATCGGCGCCGTACTTGTTCTTCACGTACTCGATGACGCGGTCGCGGCCGTCCTGGCAGAAGTCGATGTCGAAGTCCGGCATCGAGACACGCTCCGGATTTAGGAAGCGCTCGAACAGCAACGCGTAGCGCAGCGGATCGAGATCGGTAATGCCGAGCGAGTAGGCGACGAGCGAGCCTGCGCCGGATCCCCGGCCGGGTCCGACCGGCACGCCGTTGTTCTTCGCCCAGTTGATGAAATCGGCGACGATCAGGAAGTAGCCGGCGAACCCCATCTGCACGATCGTCTTTGTTTCGAAATCGAGGCGCGCCACGTATTCGTTGCGGCGGCGTTCGCGTTCCTCGCTGTGCGGATAGAGCTGGCCGAGCCGGATTTCGAGGCCGCGCGCCGCCTCGCTGCGCAGGTGATCGTCCAGCGTCACGCCGGCCGGTGTGGGGAAGCGCGGCAAGTGATTCTTTCCGAGCGGGATCGTGAGGTTGCAGCGCTGCGCGATCGCGACGCTGTTGGCGAGCGCCTGCGGAAGGTCCGCGAAGCGCTGCGCCATCTCTGCCTGCGTTGTGAAATATTGAGCGTGCGTGAAACGACGCGGACGACGCGTGTCGGACAGCGTGTGTCCTTCCGCGATACACACGCGCGCTTCATGTGCGCGGTAATCGTCCGCGGTCAGGAACTGGATCGGATGCGTGGCGACGATCGGCGCCGCGACGTCGTCGGCCAGCGCAACGGTGGCAGCGACCAGCGCGTCGTCGTCTGCATGGCCTGCGCGTTGCACTTCGAGCACGTAGCGATGCGGGAAGCGCGCGAGCCACTCGTTCGCGAGCCGTCGCGCCGATACCCCGTTGCCTTGCAGCAGCGCCTGGCCGACATCGCCGTCGCGCGCACCGGACAACGCGATCAGTCCTTCGGTCCCTTCGTCGAACCACGCGCGGCGCAACTGCGCATGACCCCGGTGCTGGTTGGTGAGATACGCGCGCGACAGCCAGTCGCAGAGCCGCAGATAGCCTTCGCGCGTGGCGGCGAGCAGGAGCGCGCGCGTGGGCTGCTCGCGCTCGGTGTCGTTGGCAATCCATACGTCGCAGCCGGCGATGGGCTTGATGCCGTGCGCCCGCGCGGCCGAATAGAACTTGATCAGGCCGAACTGGTTCGCGAGATCGGTGAGCGCGAGCGCCGGCATCCTGTCCCCCGCTGCCGCAGCGACGGCGTCGTCGATGCGCAGCGTGCCGTCGGCGATCGAAAACTCGCTGTGCAGGCGGAGATGGACAAAGCCGGGCGCGGACATCTAGACAGTGGTGACGGTGGGCGAACCCGCGTGGTGAGCGGGACGATCGCGAGAACGCGATTCGGCGGTTCGACGCGGAAGCGCATCTTCACCGCCCGGCGCGCCGGCTCGTGCCGATTGGGCTAGAATTCTACTCCGTCAAAATTGCTGGAATCGCGCGCTCATCGTGACATCGGCGTACACGAAACGCATCATGTTGCAGCGAATCGACGCGCGAAACGCTGCGTGCGCGATCGTGCTTGCATTCGCAGTGGGCGGGTGCGCAACGGTGCCGATTGGAGGACCCGTTGTGCCGCCCGCTGCCGCGCAACCCGCGCCGGTGCCGCGCAACGTCGAGCCGCCTCCGCCGCCGATCAATCTGTCCGGATTTCCGTTGCCGTATCGCCAGGGCTATGCCGACGGTTGCGCGAGCATCGCGGGTACCGAACGCAAGGATGCCGCGCGCTTCGCGGGGGATCCGAATTACCGCACCGGGTGGCAGGACGGCCTCGCGCTTTGCCGCAAGAAGTAGCACGCAAGGCGGCGACGTCGCATTTTGTCGACGTCCGGGGTGAGCGGCATCACGTCCTGACGTGGGGCGATCCGCAGTCGCCACCGCTCGTGCTCCTGCATGGATGGATGGACGTCGGCGCATCGTTCCAGTTTCTCGTCGACGAATTCAAGCGCGACTGGTACGCGATTGCTCCCGACCTCCGCGGCTTCGGGCGCTCTGCCTGGCAACCGCTCGGCTACTGGTTCTACGACTACCTGGCCGATCTCGAGGCGCTGCTTGCGCACTTCGTTCGCGATCAGCCTGCACGGCTCGTCGGCCACAGCCTCGGCGGCAACATCGTGATGATCTATGCCGGCGTACGTCCGGAACGCGTCGCGCGCGTCGTCTCGCTTGAAGGCTTCGGCATTCCCGCCGAGGCGGCGGAGGATGCGCCGCGTAAGCTCGCGAAGTGGCTCGATGCGCTTGCCGATCCGCCGCGCTTTCATCGTTACGACGACATCGACGCGGTGGCCGATCGCCTGCAGAAGAAGAATCCGCGCCTGACACGCGACAAGGCGCAATTCCTTGCGCAGCGCTGGGCTCGAACGCTTCCCGATGGAGGTGCGGAGCTTTTGTCCGATCCGCGCCACAAGCTGCCATTTCCCCACGTGTATCGGATCGAGGAATCGGTCGCCGTGTGGCGCAACGTGACGGCACCGGTGATGTGGGTGGCGGCCAAGGAGTCGGAGATCCCCCGATGGCTTGCAAATCATCCGGAAGGGGAAGCGGGAACGGACGACCTCGATGCCGTTCGGCGGCGAATGGGCGGCATCCGCAATGCGCGGTTGGTAACGGTCGACGACGCAGGCCACATGCTGCACCACGACCAGCCCGCCGTCGTCGCGGAACACATCGAGCCATTCCTCGCCGGCTGACGCGTGACGTTTCTGCGCGTCAACTCGCGTCGCGCGGCATACGTTGCGCTGCTGCTCCTGACGCTCGTCTGGGGCTCCAACTGGATCGTCATGAAGGCGGCGCTCCGGCACGCCGATCCCCTCGAGTTCAATTCGCATCGCACATGGCTCGCCGTGCTCGTGCTGTTCGCCGCACTGTTTGCGCGCGGCGGCCGTCTGTTGCCGCAGAACTGGAAAGCGGTGATCTTGACCGGCTTCTTCCAGACGATGGTGAACTTCGGCGCGACCACGATGGCGGTCGCCGGAGGTGGCGCGGGCCGCGCGTCGGTGCTGGTGTTCACGATGCCGTTCTGGACGCTGCTGATCGCCTGGCCGATCCTGCATGAGCGCGTGCGCGCGCGACAGACTGCGGCGATCGCGTTCGCCTTGGTCGGCTTGATCCTGCTCGTTTCACCATGGTCATGGCAAGGGGATGTCACGCCGAAGCTCTGGGCGGTGCTGTCGGGACTGGCCTGGGCCGCGGGAACGGTCGCGATGAAGTACTACCAGCGCGAGCCTGGTTTCGACCTCCTCACGTTCATCACGTGGCAGATGGCGCTGGGCGCGTTGCCGCTGACCGTCTTGCCCTGGCTGTTTGGTGCGGCGTCGACGGAATGGAGCATCACGCAGGCGGCGCTTCTCTTCTACGCGAGCGTCATCGCGACGGCCGGCGGCTTCCTCCTCTGGATGGAGGTTTTGCGGTGGCTGCCTGCCGGGACTGCGTCTCTCAACATATTCGCCATACCGGTCATCGCGCTCGTCCTGTCGATGATCGTCTTCGAAGAGCGCCTGACGGACGGCGAGTGGTTCGGGATCGCACTCATCGCGATAGGACTCGTCGTGCTTACGGTCGAGACGCGCCGGGACGGGCGTCGGGTGGCGGCGCTGCCGGCCGACCCCACGCCGTTGGAAGGCGGCTGACCCGACCGCGCTGGAAGGCGCCTGACCCGACCGCGCTAGGAACGCGGGGACCCGGTTTGGCGCTGTCCGCCAAGTCGCAGGGAATGAGCGGTCCGTTGACGAAACGCAAAGCGGCGGACAGCGCTTCCGGGCGACAATGCGTCTACGCGTAATGCGAACTATTATTATTTACAAACGCATCTTCCTTTGTTATGCTGGACGGAAGCGTGCGATAAGCGCACCCATTCAACCTTGGCGTGGACCTGGGAATTGATGAAACGAGCTCCGACTTTCAACGCGCTAGTCGTTCTGTGTGCCGGCGCGTTCCTTGCATTTGGCGCGGTAGCGCAGGAACTGGCTTCGTTCAAGCTCGTCGCCCGCGACGGCGTGTTCGAGCCGACCGTCATCGAGGTTCCGGCTGGCAAACGCTTTCGGATCGAGATCGCCAACGAAGGCAAGACCGCGATCGAGTTCGAGAGCCGGGACTTGAAGCAGGAGAAGGTCGTCCCCCCGGGCGGCAAGGCAACAGTAACGATCAATGCACTGAAGGCCGGCGAGTACAAGTTCTTCGACGAGTTCCACGAGAAAACCGGGCAGGGCAGGATCATCGCGAAGTAGGCCAGGACACGCGTTCATGGGCAATGCACTCTTCATCGTCTGGCGGGAATCGGCCGAGGCCATGCTGGTGGTCGGCATCCTTTACGCATGGCTCCGCAACAGGCCCGACGCGGCAACCGGGATGCGCTATCTGTGGGGTGGCGTCGCGGCGGGCGCGGCGCTCGCGCTGGTGTTGGCGCTCGTCATGCTTGGAATCGCATCCTCGCTTTCAGGCGACGGGCTCGAATATTTCCAGCTCGGGATGATGCTCGTCGCGTCCGGGCTCATCGTGCAGATGGTGTTCTGGATGCGCAAACACGGTCGCACCCTGAAGAAGGAGCTCGAAGCGAACATGGCGCGCAATGCGCGCACAGCGAACTGGTGGGGCCTTCTCATCGTCGTCGCCCTCGCCGTAGGACGTGAAACCGCGGAGACCGTCGTGTTCCTGTATGGACTAGGCGCGGACCGCGGCGGAATTACCAACCTTCCGGTCGTGCTGGTCCTCGGCATCGGCGCGGCGTTCGTGACGTTCTGGGCGCTCCAGCAGGGCTCCCGCATCCTGTCGTGGCGCGTGTTCTTCCGCGTGAGTGAGTCGCTGTTGCTGCTGCTGGCCGGCGCGCTACTGGTGTCGGGCATCGAAAAGCTGATCGCGCTCGACATTCTGCCGGCCATCGTCGATCCGCTATGGGACACGTCGCGCGTCCTGGACGACTCCGGTCGCCTCGGCGGCCTCATCGCGTCGTTCACCGGTTATCGGGCGCGGCCCGCATTGCTGCCGCTGATCGCGCTGGTCGTCTATTGGTCGGTCGTCTGGATATTCCTGAGGCGCACAGGTGGAACCGTGACGACCGCTGTCTCTCCGGCGGTGTCTTCTTCAAGCGCTGTCGACACGGTCCCACGCGCGGAACGCAACTAGGA